>DAITPI010000052.1:0-15342 GCA_036833655.1 Anaerolineales bacterium
ATCCGCAACAGCCGTACATCGCCGTGCGTGACCAGTCCCCCGGCAATGGAAAACCGCACGCGGCGCTCCGGTTGCTCGCGCTGGAGCTCGCGGGCGATGCTATCTGCCAGGGCACTCAGGTCCACGGGAGAATGATCCATCGAGGCGCGCGTGACACGCGAGAGGCTGAGCAGATCATCGATCAGCTGCGCCATGTGCAGTGTCGAGACGTGGATGCGGTCCAGGTAGGGGATGCCCTCTGGTGGAAGCCTGTCTCCGTAATCCTCCAGCAGGGCGCGGCAGTAGCCGTCAATGGTGCGCAGAGGAGTGCGCAGATCGTGAGAGACAGAATAGGCGAATGCTTCCAGCTCCTTGTTGGAGGCCTCCAGCTGAGCGGTGCGCTCGATCACGCGGCGCTCGAGCTCGGCGTTCAAGCGACGGATCTCCTCTTCGGCCCGCTTACGCTCGATAGCATAGCGGATGGTGCGATTGAGCAGATTGCCGTCGAGCTGGTCCTTCACCAGATAATCCTGGGCGCCCTTTTGCAGCGCCCGCACGGTCAAAATTTCATCTGCGAGCCCGGTCAGGACAATGATGGGCACACCGGGCGCCTTCTCCACGGTACGAGTGACCGTTTCCAGCCCGTGGCTATCGGGCAGGTTCACATCGAGCAGAATTGCATCGGGGCAGGCTTTCTCCATCGCCTCGAACGCCTTCGAGAGCCTCTCCACCCAGACGAGGTCCAGGTTGGCAGCGCTCTCCGTCTCTGCCAGCGCGATACGGATCAGACGGGCATCCGCCGGATCATCTTCCACAAGCATGATCTGGAGATTGCCTTTCATTCCTCTCCCGGCGGCAGTTTCACGATTTGCAGCCAAAAACCTTCGATGGAACGAACCACACCGATAAAGTGATCCAGGTCCACCGGCTTGACGATATAGCAGTTTGCGTGCTGTTTATAGCTCTCGCTGATATCCTGATCCGCCTGCGAGGTGGTCAGGATCACAACGGGGATACACTTCAGCCTGGGATCTGCTTTGATCTCTGCCAGCACCTCGCGCCCTCCTTTGCGTGGCAGGTTGAGGTCCAGGAGGATCAGATCGGGACGGATGGCATCGGAAAAACGGCCCTCCTTTCGCAGATACGACAAAGCCTCCTCGCCGTTCCAGGCGACACTCATCCGGTTGCGGATCTTGCCCTCTTTGAAGACCTCCTGTGTCAGGCGCACATCGCCGGGATTATCTTCCACGAGCAAGATCTCGATCGGGCGTTCCTGGTCTAAAGTCATTCTGTATACTCCTTCATTCGCTTTGCCAAAAGATCTGGCACACGTTCACTCGCGATCCAATTCATATGTTCATCTCCTGCCCACTGAATAACCGGTCCAGGAAGGATCTCAAGCCGGCTCCTCAACAATCGAGCTGACGCCAAGGCGGCGCCGGATCCAGGGCAGCGGATCATATGCCAGCAGGATCGTCAGGGACGCGGACAATGAGATCAGCCGGCTGGTCACCTGCCACCAATCCTGCTGCGACAGACCTGCGATGCTTGCCAGGAACGCGCTCAGGAACCAGATGAGGATACTCCACGAGACCAGCAATATGCGGTATTTCTGCGTGGCGTTCTTGACCCGGAAGTACAGGGTGAAATATGCCAGGCTGCCGATCACTTGCGGGAAGATGAGCAGCAGTAGCGCGATGATGTACAGCAACCCTCCTGCCGGCTGCTCATACTCGAGAGTGGCATTCCAGCGTCCCACGCTGACGCCCACCGGCAGGCGCGCCTGAACGTAGTAAACGATCAGGATGTAATAGGCGATGTAGAATACTGTGAGCGGGGTCAGAAGACGACGGCTGCCGGTGAACAGATAGAGCAGATAATACATAAGACCAAACAGGGCAACGCAGATCGCCAGCAGGTTGACCTGCGTGAGCGTTATGAACAGCGGCAACCCTACGACATTAAATGCACCCAGTAGACTGAGAACCGCGCCGATCAGCGTGCTGCTTGCCAGCGCATACCACCACACCACGAACAATCTCCATGCCAGGCGGGCGTCCGGCGAGGCGACGCGCCGCCGGCTGAGCACGCGCCCCACATAATAGTAGATGATTGCACTGAGGATCGAGAGTCCTGCTCCGAACAACAATGTTGGCTGGCTCATCCTGGCTCCTTGTTAGATCAAATCTGTGGCGCGGTCAGCCACACTATCCCGCGCGGGTCGCCGGGCGGCCTCCGCTTCCGGTGTGCTGGGCGGTAGGTGCTCCGCCGGTTGCAGAGTGAAATAGAAGGTGGCACCGTTGCCCGGCTTCGATTCGACCCAGATCTCGCCTCCGTGGCGTTCGACGATCTTGCGGCAGATGGCGAGGCCGATGCCCGTACCGGGATATTCGTCCCGGTTATGCAGGCGCTGGAAGATGACAAAGATGCGCTCGGCGTACTGCGGGTCGATGCCGATGCCGTTGTCCCGTACGAAGAAGAGCCAGCGCTCGTCCCGCCGCCGCACGCCGACATGGATGCGGGGCGCTTTCGATCCACGGAACTTGATGGCATTGCCGATCAGATTCTGGAGCAGCTGGGTCATTTGCACTTGATCCGCCAGTACGACAGGCAGATCGTCATGCGCAATGATTGCACCACTGTCCTGGATGGCAAGCCGCAGATTACGGGTTGCTCTCTCGAGGGCATCTTCCATCTCTACCGGGGCGAGCTCCTTGCCGCGGGTGCCCACTCGTGAGTAGGCGAGCAGGTCGGTGATGAGACTTTTCATGCGGTTGGCGCCCTCTACGGCAAAGCCGATAAACTCATCCGCATCCTGATCGAGCTTGCCCTGGTAGCGGCGCGCCAGCAGTTGCACATAGCTGGAGACGATGCGCAGTGGCTCCTGGAGATCATGTGAGGCTACATAGGCAAATTGCTCGAGTTCCCGGTTCGAGCGCTCTAGCTCCTCCGCCTGTTGCCTGAGCGTTTCTTCCGCCTGGTGACGCTCGGTGAAATCCCGTGCAGCGCCATACACGATCTCATCCTGCGGCGAGATGACAATTGCCCAGGCAAGCCAGCGATACTCTCCGTCCTTGTGACGATAGCGAGCTTCGAAACGGCTCGATTCCCCTCCATGGATCACACGCTGGAGCGCGGTATTGACCGCAGGCAGATCCTCTGAATGCACAAGCTCTGTCAGGAGACGGCCCTTCAGCTCCACCGGTTTGTAGCTAAGGATCGTTTCCCAGGCCGGGTTGAGGTCGATCAAGCGGCCGTCAAGGCCGATTGTGCAAAGCATATCCAGCGTCACGTTGAAAAACTGTTCGGCGCGCCG
Source organism: Anaerolineales bacterium (assembly GCA_036833655.1). Lineage (GTDB taxonomy): Bacteria > Chloroflexota > Anaerolineae > Anaerolineales > Villigracilaceae > Defluviilinea. The sequence continues at coordinate 3,296 of DAITPI010000052.1, forward strand.
GCGCAGGTGGGTCTGTTGCTCGGCGAGGGTCTCTGCCATCTTGTTGAACTCGCGCGCCAGCCCTCCAAGCTCATCCTGTGAGGTCTCCGGCAGCCGCACATCCAGATCGCCGTGCCCGAAGCGCGCTGCGCCCGCTTGGAGAGCCAGGATGGGGCGGGTCACGCTACGCGCCAGGCCCACGGCGAGCACCGCGGCAGCCAGCAGTGCCACCAGGCTGCTCAGCAGAATGGTCCCGCCAAAGGCGCGGGCCGGCGCATAGGCTTCGGTCTGATCGAGCTTGACAATCATGCACAGGCTGCGTTCTGGCAGCCAGCGATAGACTGCAATCGATGGCACATTGCGATAGTCGAGCACATCTGCCACACCGCTTTGCTGTTGCAGGCAGCGTTGTACATCCTTGGTGTGCACGCCACGTTGGAGCACCGCGGGATCCAGGATGAAACGGGGTTGAGTGGCGAACAGACTGGATGTGTTCACCAGGTAGGCATCGTCGGTCTCGTGGATGCCCGTCCGCCGCTTGAGAATGTCATTCATCGCCGTGAGGTCCAGCTGGGCCGTCAAAACGCCCAGCAGCTCACCGTTGGACCCGCGTAGCGGGGCGGCAGCCGTCATGGCGACGGATTGTAGAGAGATCGAATAATACAGATCCTGGATGTAGGGCGCCTTCTTGCCATTCAGGTAGTAGGGCCGGTCTTCCCTGAACTTACCCTCCTCTGACGGATTGGTGGAGGCGAGCACCTGACCCGTCTCCGGGTGGAGCATGCTGATATCCAGGAATTCACCGTTATTCACGCGCGGCTCGACGTTTGCCACCAGCCTGTCGCGGGCGACACGACTATCCCTCAAGTTCCGGAATGCGGTTAAGAGGATCGACGCCTCTCGGATCGTGGTGGGGTTAGCTGCCAGCGCCTCCACGTCTGCCTGTTTTTCCTCTACCCAGCCGTTGAGCGCCGCCTCCTTCTCCAGCGCGGTTGCCTGTAGCTCCGAGATGGTGGCATCGCGCAAAGAATCCCGGCCGCTGCTATACGCCAGCAAGCCCACACTGACCAGCAGTGCCATAGCATAAATGATGAATACCAGCGCAAGCCGGGGCGTAAACTTCACTGGCCGTACATCTCCTGCAGGAACTGCATTGTGTACACACTCTCAGGGTCCAGCGGCTCGGACAGCAGACCCTGCTCATGCAGCGTCTGCTCCATGCCAGCCCAGACCTCAGGCTTCATCCAGCCGATGAAGTCTTCACCCGTATTGACCAGTGGTATGCTGGCCGCCATCTTCGCCGACTCGAGCTCGGGGTCGGCATTCGGGTTGTAGCGCTGAACAAACCCGCCAACGCGATCCGGGTTTTCCACCGCGTACGTCCAGCCCTGGAGGGTGGCACGCGTGAAGCGCCGCACAAGGTCCGGATTGCTCTGGATGAGATCGCCTGTTGTGATCAGAACATCCCCGTAGAAATGAATGCGATAATCGTCCGGATAGACGATGTTGATCTTATAGCCAGCTCGTTGTACTTCGAGCACAAACACATTGAGAAACCCGCTCCACACCGGGACCCGGCCAGAGGCGAATTCTTTCATATCCGAGGGCAGCAAGACTATTTCGTATTCGCTGGAAGGAATACCGAGCCTGCTCATCATAGCTTGTAGAGTCTGATTTGTGCTCACAGTGCCGCGGATCTTTTTCCCGATGAAATCCTGCGGGCGCGTAATGCCCGACTCCTGCAGTGCAAAGAAGACGATCGGGCTGCGCCGGTAAATCACGGCGATGCTGCGCAGATCCTGGCCGGCTGCCCGCGCCAGGATGAGGTCGGCGGGCTGCGCGACGCCGAACTGGGCGGCGCCACTGGCAACCGGCGCGATAAAGTTCACTTCCGGCCCGCCTTCCAGGAACGAGACATTGAGGCCTTCGTCTGCGTAATAACCTAATTCCTGCGCCGCGTAGAAACCGGCGAATTCAGCCTGATGAGAAAAGGAAAGTTGTACGGTGATGGGGGTGAGATGAGTGGCAGACCCGGTCGCGGGCGCACAGGCTGGCAGGCCCAGGAGGAGGGCAAAGAGGAGAATTGCCAGGGATCGAATGCGTGTTTTCACAGGACACGCTCCCCGTGGCTCTGCCCTGGATGACATATTGGAATGGTAGAAAAACAATTTCTAAACACAGAGACAATTCCATACCGTATAAAGACTCTTTTCCCGGATCCTCACCCTCCCCTTTTTGATGGCCGTAAATTAGACAGGGGTAATCCGAATGGAATATACAGTTTTTCCTTCGAAAAATCAAGGCGGAAATTCATCTCACGGGCATTTCCTGCGCTGTGCGACGGGAAATGAAGAGGCCCGCAAGTCTTAACCGGCTGGCATCGACTTGCGTGGACTTGCTTTGAACTGCGCGTGTTGTAGCGGCGTTATGGGTGGGCAGCGGGGGATTCCGGGAAGACCTTGAAGAACAGATCCACCACTTGCGGATCGAAGTGCCTGCCGGATTGCTCACGGATGTATGCCAGCGCCTCACTCGAGGTCCAGGCGGGACGATACGGTCGATTGGAGGTCAGCGCGTCCCAGACATCCACAATGGCGAACAGACGGGCAGCCATGGGGATCTGCTCACCCTTCAGACCGCGCGGGTAGCCTGTTCCATCCCATTTCTCGTGGTGGCAATACGGGATATCGAGCGCCGGTCGCAGGTACTCTACGCGGTAGAGCATATCATAGGCGAGCTGGGGATGCTTGCACATGGTTGCCCATTCTTCATCGCTGAGCTTGCCGGTCTTGTGCAAAATGGGATCAGGGATGCCGATCTTGCCCATATCGTGGAGGAGAGCGCCGCGGCGCAAGTGCATGATTTCATCGCTCCTCAGACCCATGGCTTGCGCGAGCTCCACGGTCAGCTGGGCAACGCGCTGGCTGTGACCCTCGGTTTCGCGGTCGCGCAAGTCCATGGCATGCGACCAGCCCTCGATGGTGGCTTCATAGGCAGCCAGCAGGTGGGCGTTTGCCTCCTGCAGCTTGAGACGTTCCTGCAAAAGTTTCTGATAGCGATTCAGGCGGGTAATACCGAGCAACCGGGCGCGCAGCTCGTAGCGGTCGAATGGCTTGGAGATGAAATCATCGGCGCCAGACTTAAGCGCTTTGAGCATCGATTCGCGGTCATCCAGCGCGGTGAGCACGATGATGGGAATCTCGGCAATCTGAGGATCGTTCCGGATGCGCTCGCAGACTTCGAAGCCGGTCATCCCGGGCATCATGATATCCAACAGGATCACATCGGGCAGGAGGCGTTTTGCTTTTTCGATGGCTTGCATTCCATTCTCTGCCATTTCGAGCTCGTAACCCTCTCCTTCGAGAACCGATTGCAGCGTTTCCCGTCCGATGTACTCATCGTCCACAATCAAAACCATGCTGCTCATGTTTTGCTCCTTATAGAAGAAAGATAAGTCCATGCTGTTGTCCTAACTTTGCGTATCTCGCAAGTTCTCATTCCAGGCGTTGCGAAGGTCCGACCGGCTTTATCCAGGCAGCGTATCAGAGCTTTCGCAAGTCTGATTTCAGGCATCTTTATCCACCAGGTGATATTTCACAGCCAGCCGGACCAGTCCGGCAAGATTGCGAGCATTCAATTTTTCCATGAGCCTGGCGCGGTGCTTCTCCACCGTCTTCTCACTGATGAAGAGCAGCTTGCCGATCTCTGCGCTGGTGTATTCCTCCGCGATGAGCTGGAGGATCTCCTTCTCACGTGGCGACAGGTTGGAGAGGGGGTGGTTGTCCTGGAGACTGGTGTGAGGGTTGATGGCGCTTTCCACCACGATCTCGGAAATGGGGCTGCTGAGAAAGGTTTTGCCACTTGCCACCGCGCGGATCGCCCAGAGAAGCTCATCGCTGACGGAAGACTTCAGCACATATCCTTTGACACCGCACTGTAGCGCCTGGTGCACAAACCCCGCATCCGAATACATCGAGAGCAGCAGGACGTAGGTTGCCAGCTTCATGTCCCGGATGTTCTCCGCAGCCTGGATACCGTTCATGCGCGGCATCATGATGTCCATGATCAGCACATCTGGCTTGAGCTGCTCCACCATTTCGATGGCTTCCTGTCCATTGGACGCTTCGCCCAGTACATAGATGTCGCCAGCTTTTTCGAGCAGGGCGCGGATGCCTGCCCGGACCATCAAATGATCTTCCGCGATCAAAACTCGTATCATGATTCCTCTTCTACTGGAAACTGGGCCGAGAGGACGGTACCGCGCCTGGGCGCCGAGCTGATATTTAGTGTGCCGCCCGCGATCGTGATGCGCTCTCGCAAACCCGCCAAACCAATCCCGTTCGCCCGCGCTTTTTCCTCATCCATGCCGATGCCGTTATCCTGCACTGTCAGGCTCACCCGGTCATCCTCCGCGCTGAGCTCCACCCAGACCTGGCTTGCCTGCGCATGCCTGACCACGTTGGTGAGAGCTTCCTGCAATGTCCGGTACAGGGTAATCTTGTAGGCATCGGGTAGCTCGGGCAGGCTGGCGTCTGCCTCGAAAATAACCGGCAAATGCGTCCGGCGCATGAATTCCGTGCAATATGTTTGCATAGCGACTTTCAATCCCAGTGCATCCAGGACCGGGGGCCGTAAGTCGCGTGCCAGCCTGCGGATCTTCACAAAGACCTCGTACGACTGGTCGTAGAGCGACTGCAGCCTTGCGAACATCTGCTCCACCGGGATGGTCAGATCCTCCTGCAGGTTGCGCAGTGCCAGCAGGTGAGTGGTCAGCGCCTGTCCCAGGTCATCGTGCAACTCTCGCGAGATGCGCTGACGCTCCTCCTCCTGTGCAGCCACCACCCGTCCCGCCATCTGCCGGATGTTCTCGCGTTGTTCCATCAACGTGTGGTAGCGGTTGAGCCGCGTGATCGTGCGGACGCGCGCTTTCAGCTCGCGGCCGTCCGCCGGCTTGCTGAGAAAATCGTCCGCGCCCGATTCGATGCCTCGCAGCAGTGAGTCGCGGTCATCCAGGGCAGTGAGCATGACGACAGGCACCTCCGCCAGCCGGGGTGTGGCGCGAATCCTGCGGCATACTTCGAAACCGTCCATGCCGGGCAACATGACGTCCAGCAGGATCAAATCCGGCTGGATGCGCTCCAGTATCTCGAGCGCCTGCATGCCATCCTTCGCCAGCTGAAGATCGTAGTCCTCGCCTTCCAGCATAGCGACCACGGTCTCCCGGGCAGTCGGCTCGTCATCGACGATCAGGATGGTGCTCATCGCGCTTCCGACTCCTCGCTGAACAGGCAGCTTTGAATGATCTTGACCAGCGCCTTCAGGTTGACCGGTTTGCTGACGTACTCGTCCATGCCTGCAGCCAGACAGCGCTCCCGGTCATCGGGCATGGCAAGTGCTGTAAGCGCGATGATGGGCGTATATCGGAATGCCGGATCGCTGCGCAGCCTGCGCGTTGCTTCGATGCCATCCATGCGCGGCATCTGGACATCCATGAGGATCAGGTCGGGATGCACAAGCGTTGCCTGCACGATCGCATCGGCGCCATCCTGAGCTGTGACGATCTTGTACCCGGCGAGCTCCAGATAGTCCTTGATCATCATAATGACTTCTTTGGTGTCTTCGACCAGCAGGATCGTGGGTCGGTTGGTTTCATCCATCTTGATGGCGCGGAACTTGCCCGTGATCCGCATGCGGGTGGCACTATCCAGCGCGAGCGCCGGCTCCCAGGGTAGGATGATGGAGAAACGGCTTCCCACGCCCGGCTCGCTCGAGGCACTCACGGTGCCGCCGTGCAAGCGCGCCATCTGCGCCACGAGAGCCAGACCGAGTCCGGTGCCAGTGGTCTCGCGCGCCAGGCCCGAATCCAGCTGCATGAATGGCTGGAACAAGCGCCTCAGATCATCTTCCTTGATTCCGATGCCGGTATCCCAGACCGTGATCGTGATCTTGTTGGCATCCTGATCGCCATGGACTTCCAGACCGATCCTCCCAGACTCCGGGGTAAATTTGACCGCGTTCCCCAGCAGGTTGACGATCATCTGCTTGAGGCGGCGCTCGTCCGCCCACATCAGGCCCAGGCCATCCTCGATGGTCAGCAACACGTTCTGGTTTTTCTTCTGCGCCAACTGTTTGACCATACGCAGGCTTGCCTGGCAGACCGAGTGGATGTCCACCTTGTTGACATCCAGCGTGATCTGCCCCGCCTCGATCTTGGCAAGGTCGAGGATGTCGTTGATCAGCGCCAGCAGGTGATGCCCACTCTCGCTGATGGTTGTGATGTATTTGTGTTGTTTTTCATTGAGCGGGCCAGCGATCTGTTCCCCGAGGCTCTCCGATAAACCCAAAATCGCATTGAGAGGTGTGCGCAGCTCGTGGCTCATGTTGGCAAGGAACTCATCTTTGACCCGCAGGGCGCGCGCCAGGTTTGCGTTGGCGCGACTCAGATCGGCCGTGCGCTCCTCCACGCGGCGCGCCAGTTGGTTGCGTTCCTCGGCAAGCGCCACCTCCATCTGCTTGCGCTCGGTAATATCCCAGGCATAGTCCGCCAGCCGACTGGCGATCTCCAGGTCGTAGGGTGTGTAGTCCTGGGACTTGTTGCCGATCCCTAGCACTGCCATGATCCGCTCGTTGCGGATGATCGGGATGACGATCTCGCGCACGATCTGCACGTGGCCGTGCGGTAAACCCAGTTTTCTGGAGAGCGATTCGTAATCGTTCTGGATGAGGGGACGGCGCTGGCGGACGGCTTCGGCCCAGACCCCGGCTTGATCCAGTGGCAGATGCGCGCCTTCACTGATGGGGACGTTGAACAGCCGCAGCGCGTTGGTGGACCAGGTCTGGATTCCCAGCTGATTCTCATCTTCATCCACAACATGGAAAAAACCAACTGTGCTGCCGGTGAGCTCGCTCACTTCATCCACGGTTCTTTGCATCAGTTCGCTCAACGTGTGATGGGCAGAATATTCCATCAGCTCAAAACGCTTTTGAATGATGGTTTCGGAGCGCTTGCGGTCGGTGATGTCCTTGGCAACAACGGATACACCCCGCCGCGACGGATAGGCGTTGATCTCCAGGGCTCGCTTTTGTCCCTTCGCCAGGATTTCCATCTCGAATGTCTTTGCCTGTTGTTGCTTCAGCACGCGCCTGTAGATCTCCTCGCGCCGCAACTGTTCTTCCGAGGCCCCGAAGATCTCCCGAATCGATTTTCCGATCGCTGCACTGGCAGGGATCCCGGAGAAGATTTCCGAGGCTTTATTCCAGTAGGTGTAGCGCAGATCCTGGTCGAGCTCGAACAGGATATCGGTGATGCTATCTGCCAGCTCGCGGTAATGCGCTTCGCTGATACGCAGTGCGTCCTCGGCGCGTTTACGCTCCGATAATTCCTTTTGAACCGCCTCGTACAACCGGGCATTCTCAAAAGCAATGGCGGCCTGGCTGGCAATGGTCGCCAGCAGCCGCTCATCCTGCTCTGTGAAGGCATCCGGTACTTCGCTCTCGACGCTGATCACACCGGTAATTCGATCGCCCACTTTGAGCGGCATGTATAATCCGGATTGGATTCCCGGCTGGGTCGAGACATAGTGCGGATGGGCGTGTACGTTCCCCGTTCGAAGGGGCTGCCCCAACTGGATTACCCAGCCGCTCAAGCCCTGTCCAACTTTACTGACGTGTGTGTTGAACTGCTTTTCGAGACTGGCACGTTCCTCTTCTTTCAGGTCTGGGAGGCTAAAGGCGACCAACTCCAACTCATCGCTCGCCTCCTGCTTGAGGCGGATAGCGACGTGGTGCCAGCGCAGATAACGGGCAAAGGTTTGAATAACCCGGTTGCCGATCTGCTCCACTTTGAGGAGGCGTCCCACCGCCAGCCCATTCTCGTAGAGAGCTTCCAGCTCTGCCAGGCGGCGTTGCGTCTCCTCGAAGAGACGCGCGTTGGACACTGCAGAGGCAGCCATCGCGGCAAACGCTTCCAGCAGCTCCAGGTCCGCAGGCTGGAACTTCCGTTCATGGCCCACACGGCGGATGCTCAGCACGCCCAGCGTCCGGTCGCGCTCTTTGAGTGGGGCGAACATGATCCCCTCGTCTTCCTTGTCCGGTGTGCCCGGTACCTGCACCGCGCGCGGGTCGTTCTCCATCTCGTTGACGATCTCCGGCTGTCCCGTTGCGGCGACTGCACCGGTCACTCCCTCACCAACCCGGATGCGCAGGTCGGAGAATGCCGCGAAGTTTTCCTGCAGGGTCAGCACACAGCGCAGAGACTCTCCATTGGGCTCCATCAGGAAGATGCGGCAGCCATCCGCGTCAAACAGGTTTTTTGCAGAGGTGCCGATCGTCTCGAGTGTCACTTGAAGGTCCAGGCTGGTAAGCGCCTGCGATGTCTGCAGCAACGCCGAGGTTTCCTCCGCCCGGCGTCGCATTTCCTCTTCGGCATGCTTTCGTTCGGTGATGTCTGTGATCGAGACGATGACTCTCGACCAGTCCTCTTCATATTCCTGAGGGATGGAGCCAGCAACAATCACGGCCATCGGCTCGCCGCTCAAAGTCCGGTCGACCCCTTCCCACACGAATCTCTTCTGCGGACTGAGCAGCCCGAGCAGCTCCTCCCGAAAATGCTCCAGAGCATCCGGGCTGAGGAGCTGTGTCAATGCTTTCAGCAGCGAATCCTTGTCTTTGAGCCGGTAAAGCTCCAGCGCTGCCTGATTGACGTCGGTGACCTGGACGAGGGATGCGAGCTCGGCAAGCTTCTCCGGATGGGTGGAGAGATAGTCCCCGAAATCGGTGACGCCGCTTTGGAACAGTATGTCGATCTGTTGCTTGACGTCCGAAAAATCCTCCTCCCAAATGGAGATTGGCGAGCTGTCGAAAAGCTCGCGGTAGCGGCTTTGGCTCTTGACAAGCGCCTGCTCCGACTCTCTGCGTTCCGTAATATCTGCCGAGATGCCCGCGAGGCGGATGACTTGGCCCGACTCATCCCAGATCGGGAAGGCGCGGTCCCAGATCCAGCGCAGTGACCCATCCGGCCGCACAATGCGATATTCGATCTCCACCTTTTCCCCGCTTTTTTCCCGCTCGATGGCCTGCAACACGCGGGGCTGATCTTCTCGGAAGACACTGTTGATGAAGGCGCCGGGTTCCTGCATCAGGCTCTCGATGGAACGGCCCCAGATGGGCGCGGCGGCCGGACTCATATAGATTTCCTCGCCTGTTGCTGCATCGGTCATCCAGAATACTTCCTGGATGTTGTTCGCCAGCTGAATGAAACGCTCCTCCGAGGCGAGCAGCTCCTGCTCCACCTGTTTGCGCTCGGTAAGATCCATCAAAATTCCCTGGGCAAGGGACGGTCCGTCCCCGACTGGCGGCAGGACCTGAGCGGAGTCCCGGATCCAGAGCTGGCGTCCATCCCGGGAAAAGAGCCTGTACTCTTCCACCAGCAGTTCATTTTGCCGGTAGCCTTGTTCTTCCAGCGCCTGTTGGCGCTTGCGATCCTCCGGGTGCATTTGCCGGTACCACAAGCCCGGGTCTGCCATCCATTCCTCGGGCGTAAAACCGAGCAGATCCTCGATCTGCGGACTGATATAGTGCCAGGCGCCGTTGACACCGAGCTCTGCCGTATAGATCACGACCGGCAACCGTTCGACGAGGGTCCTGTACTTGGCTTCGGCTATCTTCAGCTCTTCGTCGGCCTGCTTGCGCTCGATCGCCAGGGCGATCTGCGCCGCGATCGAAGACAGGAATTCCTTGTCACGCTCCGAGTAGCGGTTAGGCTGCTCATAGTCCTGCACTGCCATCACGCCGATGGTGGTGCCGGCTGCCTTAAGCGGTACTCCAAGCCAGGAGGCCGAATTGGTCCCAATCAATGTCACTTCCCCATGGGCGATCAGCTCGTCGAAGCCTGCCTGGGATAACAACAGAGGCTCACCGGAACGGAAAACATACGCGGTGATACTTTTCTCCAGGGTAGATGGCGGTCCAGGCACATCGTACTGGTCGACGCAGTAGATCTCTTCGAATAGCCCGGTGGCTGGCTGGTACAACACGACCAAAAAATTCTCGGCGTAGATCACCCGGGCAATGGAATGATGAATGAGCTCCAGGAGCGCCAGCAGGTCGCTGGTGTGTGCAAAGCCCTGCATGATCTCGAGCAACACCTGGCGTTCGATCTCCGCTTCCTTACGCGGTGTGATATCTCGACCGATGCCCACCAGCCCGGTGACGTTTCCTCCTTCGTCGCGCAAGGGAATCTTGCTGGTGAGGATCGAAACCCGGTTGCCCACCCCGTCCAGACCTGGCTCTTCATGGTTGATGAGCGGGATGCCGCTCTCGAGCACATCTTGATCGAGCCGCCAGTACTCCGCGCCGAGCTCCGGCGGGTAGATGTCAAAATCTGTCTTGCCAAGGACCTCGTCCATGGTGGCGCCGGAGGCTCTCCAATCGGCGGCGTTGGACAGGATCTTACGGCCCTGCCGGTCCATGGCATAAATCCGATCGGGCAGATGATCGATCAGGGTTCGGAGCAGGTTGCGTTCCTGCTGAAGCTCCTCCTCCATCTGTTTGCGGCGCGTGATCTCATGGGAGCTTCCTGTCAGCCCAATGACGTTACCCCCTCCATCCCGCATCACAATGGCGTTCGTGCTGAAGATCAAGAACTGTCCATCCCGGTGCCGAACGTAGGTCTCCACGTTCTTGAAATCCTCGTTTTCCGTCATTGCCTCCCGAAACATCTCCCAATCTTTTTGCGAGGACGGCAGAGCAAAGATATCGAAGAAAGAGCGGCCGAGCAGCTCTTCCGGTTCATAGCCAAAGACCTCTCTCATAGCCCGGTTGATAAAGGTGAAACGCCCTTGCAGATCTACCGACCAGATCAGATCGTGTGATGTCTCCACAAGGCTCTGATATTTTTTCTGGTTTTCGCGAGAAGCCTCCTCTGCTTGAATGCGCTTTGTGATATCGGTGATGAATCCTTCGAGCGCCTGCAGCTGACCGTCAGCATCCCGGATCGCCTGGCCCCGGTCCCAGACCCATTTCACCTCGCCCGCGGCTGTGACGATCCGGTATGTGAGCTCAAATGGTTGATCGCGCTCGACCGCCGCCTGGAGCTCAGCCCAGACGCGCTGCCTGTCCTCGGGATGGATCATCCTGCCCAGGTGCTGGCGATGCTCCACCAACTCCTCCGGTGAATAACCACTCAGTTTCGTGATGCCTTCACTGATGAAGTCCATGGTGTAGTCAGCATCGTTCCGGCAGCGGTAGACCGGTCCCGGAAGGTTCCTGAAGAGCATGCCAAGCTGCCGCTCGCGTTCTTGCAGATTCGGCTCGGCATATTTGCGCTCGGTAATATCGGTGACAAACCCCTCGTAATAGAGCACGTTCCCGTCTGGATCGCACACCGTGCGGGCAGACGTGGATGTCCAGATGATACTTCCATCCCTGCGATAGTTCTGCTCCTCGAAATTCTCTATTGTCTTCCTGGAATTTAGCAAGCTCAGGAATCGAGAGCGCCGGCTTGGATCTACATAGATTTGCTCCGCAATGTTCTTGACCGATCGAAGCATCTCCCCAGGGGAGTCATAGCCGTAGATATGCGCCATTGCGGCGTTTACATGGATGTAGCGCCCTTCTGGAGTGGATTGGAAAATTCCCTCCACAGAATTCTCAAATATTGCCCGATAGTTCTCCTCGGCCTGCCTGCGCTCCAAGAGAACCTGTCTCTCTGCCAGGGCACGCAGGACAATGGGACCCAGCCGTTTGATATCCTTCTTGAGCAGATAGTTGCTCGCACCGGCTTTCGTACAGGCGACACCCAGCTCTTCACTGAGCGAGTCTGTCCAGAGGATGACCGGAGTCAACGGTGCGTGCGCCCGCGCCAGCTTCAGGACTTTCATCCCGTTGAAACGGGGCAGGTCACAATCTGCCAGGATGACATCAGGCTGGAACGAATTTAGGGCAGCCAGAAACTTCCTGCGGGTTTCCACAACCTGGAACTGGCATTTTTTCAGCGTCTTTTGGATGACTCGCTGTCCCAGGTCTGCATCGGTTGCAGAGTGTTCAACGATAAGGATGCGTGCGGGCTT
>DAITPI010000053.1:0-15172 GCA_036833655.1 Anaerolineales bacterium
CTAAAAATGGACCCGGATTGGGTGAAGGAGTGCCTGAAGAAGTTGGAATGATTTAGCATGATCCGAGATATCGATCTAAATTAGAAAGGAGATACCCGTGCCGACGCAAAATGACTTCCCCGTGATCTTCGAACAACTCAAGAATATCCTCAAGCCCTATGCCGGGCACCTGACGGTCAAAACCGACTCACCGGACACATATTATCTGGATGGTCCTTACAGCGAGAGGTGGAAAAAGGAGCTGTTCTTCGGCTCGGCGCAGATCAAGAAGAACTACGTTTCGTTTTATCTAATGCCGGTTTACATGTATCCCGAACTTCTACAGGATATCTCGCCGGAGCTAAAAAAGCACATGCAGGGAAAGTCATGCTTTAACTTCAAGAGGGTCGAGCCTGCCCTGTTCGACGAGCTTGCCGGATTAACCCGCAGGGGAGTCGAAAAATTCAGACAGGAGAATGGACGATGAACGGACAAGAGATTACTTTCGATGTCGACGGAAAACCAGTCAACGGATATCTGGCTTTGCCAGCACAACCGAACGCGCCGGGCGTGATCGTGCTCCACGCCTGGTGGGGGCTGAACCAGATCTTCAAAAATCTGTGCGATCGGCTTGCCGCGGAGGGATTTGTTGCCTTTGCACCCGATCTTAATGAAGGCAGGATTGCCAAAACGATCGACGAAGCAAAAGAGATCATGTCCAGCCTGGATGGAAAGAGGAAATACGAGGTTGCCATGGCAGCCGTCGATTTCTTACGACGCCGGCCAGACGTTCAACAAAGTCCGTTTTCCTTGATTGGATTCTCGATGGGCGCAGCCTGGTCTCTGGTGCTGGCGAGCGAGCGCCCCGAGGACTTCCACAAAGCAGTATTGTTCTACGGAGCCGGTGAGGGTGATTTCACGAAGGTCAGGGCGGAAATCCTGGGGCATTTTTCGGATACGGACGAATGGGAGGACATCAATTATGTCCGCTCGATGGAAAGCGAGATGCGGCAGGCAGGGATAAAAACGACATTCCATATCTATCCACAGATGCCGCACTGGTTCTTCGAAAACGACCGTCCGGAATTCAACCCGCAGGCTGCCGAACTGGCATGGACCCGCACCCTGGAGTTCTTAAGGAAATAGTCGTGTCGTCCTATTCAGAGGAGCGACAGGCGACCGTCGCTCCTCTTTTTATTGTGGACGACCATGACCGGATCTGCATCACAAGCGACGCACCCCGCTTGTAAAGAGAGGAGAGACTCTGAGGGGTAATCGGTGAAATGAATCATTGGCAACCGACATTTCCTGATAGAATATACGCAGAGAAAGCCCCTCCGGGCTTTTTTCATGCCTGGAAGGTAAGGACCTCTACAGCCCATGACCTACAACTTTCGCCTCTTCTGGCGGACGACCTATCGTTCGTTCTTTGCGGCAAAGCATACCCCTGCCCATCTGACAAAAAAACGTATCCTATTTCTTCTGCTCTTCTACCTGGTCTGGCCTATCGGGTCGTTGATCCATTGGTTTTGTTTCTTTCTGGACGATGTTCTCTTTCCTGGCCATAAGACGCAACCCATTGAGAAGCCGCTCTTTATCCTCGGGAATCTTCGCAGCGGCTCGACATTTCTCCACCGGCTGCTCTCGCGCGACTCGGAAACGTTCACCAGCCTGACCACCTGGGATATTTACCTCACTCCCTCCGTCACGCAAAAGAAGATCACACAACTGGTTGCCCGCATTGATAACAGGCTAGGCGGACATCTGCATCGCTTGCTGTATGCATTCGACCGCCGCACGCTGGGACAATTCAAGATTCACCGTATTTCGTTTTTCCAGCCCGAAGAAGACGAGAACATCCTGCTCCATATCTGGGATTCCTTCTGGGTCAGCTTTCTCTTTCCCTTTATGGACGAGATGCCCAATTACCAGCACTTCGACGAAGCACTGCCGCCCGAGCGTAAACGCCGCATTATGGCCTTTTACAAGTCGATGCTGCAGCGACATATGTACGCGACCGGCAAAGGATACTTTGTCGCCAAGAATCCTGCATTCAGTCCAAAGATCGAAACGCTCCTGGAATTCTTCCCCGACGCCCGCATCATCTATCTGGCGCGCAACCCGCTGGACATGCTCCCCTCCACGGTCTCCTGGATCAACTATGCGCGCCGCGTCTTTACGGAACCGAAAGAGAAATACCTTTATCTGGAGGAGATCGTGGATCTAACCCAGCACTGGTATCGCTACCCGCTGCGCTATCTGGATGCACACCCTTCGCCCCGTCACCTGATCCTGAACTACGATGACCTGATCCAGCGTCCGGAACATGTGATTCGCTCCTTTTATGAGCAGTTTGGCTATCCCGATAAGCCGGGACTCGACGACATTGTCGATGCGGCGGTCAAGGAGACCCTTGCCTTCAACAGCGATCACTACTATTCTTACGAGGAAATGGGCTTCACGCGCCAGCAGATCCTGGAAATGTACGCAGATATTTTCGAACGGTTCGGGTTCGATAAACGTGAACATGAGCTAACCGGGGCCGAAGCACAAACTGTCAGGGTATCGGCGATCGATTAAAGACAATCTCCCGAAGAATTCCTTCGGGAGATTTTTCTATGATTCGTTGCGTTGCTCCGCAGAGGGCTTCTTTGGTGCACGCTGAGCTGTCTTTCGCGACACTCTCTTCGCAGCGGCCGGGGAAAGCCTCCTGAGGCGCGGGTCTGCTTCCTCCTGCATAGTAGCGCCTGATGGCTCCTCGAGCGCATCCACGGTTGCAGCTTTCTCGCTGACCTGGTCCAAAGGAGCGCTGGTTTTGTACTCCTCCTCCCAATCTTCGGCGAACTTTGTATGGATCGCCTTATAGCGTACCAGCAACAGGATGGCGCCGGCAATTGCCATCAATGCCGCGAAGAGACTGGAGTAACTAATACCCAGTCCCGGAATCTTGGGTTGATCAGGGCGGAAGAGCTCGATGATCGCACGACCAACGCCGGCCAGTACCAGCCAACCACCGAAAATCGTACCGGGTTTGAGCTCCTCCTTGTAGCGGCGGGAGAGCCACAGCAGCAAGCCTGCTGCTGCAAAGTTCCACAACAGCTCGTAAGCGAAGGTCGGATGGAAACGAGTGGTCTCAACGGGGAATAGGTTGAGGTCCTGGTACTGAGGCAGGCGGTGTTCGGCCTGGATGGGGATGCCCCACGGAAGGGTCGTCGCCGGCCCGTAGAGCTCCTGGTTGATGAAATTCGCGATCCGCCCAATCCCCTGTCCGATAAGAACGGCGGGACCGGCAGCGTCCAGGAACAGCCAGGGATCAAGCCGGTTCTGACGCAGGTACAGGAGCAGCGCAACCGCCCCAAACAGGAAGCCGCCAAAGATATGCAAGCCCCCTTCCCAGACCCGGACGATGCTGGCAGGGTTCTCCAGATACGAGCGATTGCCACCCAACGTGGCGTTGAAAACATACCAGAGCCGCGCCCCGACGATGCCGGCTGGCAGCACCCAGATGAGAGCATCCCAGATGCGCTCACCCTTCTCCCCACGGCGCTGCAGCTCGCGCTCTACGATCAGCGCGCCGACCACTACTCCAATCATCACAATGACGCCGTACCAGCGCAAAGGAAATTCCCACCCGCCCAGCCGTATCGTAAAAATCACAGGATCGATCATGTGTACCTCAGGGAAAGTTTTCACAGATTATACTGCCTGCGGCATGACGTTCTGGATGGGAAGAACATGCTTGCATTTACACGTCGCCAAAACAGTTCCAGCGCGCGCAGCCCGGTGGCGACGGCTGTGATATTTATCATCGTCCACTTGTGATAAATTACACATGACGGTATAATGGCAATGCTTACAATAAGAGTCAACGTTTACTTAATTGGTAAGCATTTAACGAAAGAAGCCTTATGCTCAAGATCAACCGTCAAACTGACTATGCCGTACGCATCGTTCTCGCACTCGCCAAACAGGGTGAGGGCGCACGCCTTTCCAGCAGTGAGATCCAGCGGGACATGCAGATCCCGCCAGCTCTCATGCTACGCATTGTCGCGTTACTCGCCCGCGCCGGACTGGTGAACACCTTCCCCGGGCGGGACGGCGGCCTGATGCTCCCACGCCCGGCTGCACAGATCACGCTGCGGGATGTGGTCGAGGTGGTCGAAGGGCCGATCCTTCTTTCGGATTGCCTGCAGGTGGAGAAGGAGGAGGACTGTCCGTTCCAGTCCAATTGTCCTGTCCGCTCCAAGTGGGGCCGCGTCCAGGTGGCAATGCTGCGCGAGATGGCAGCCATCACGTTCGAAAGCCTGGCGCAGGAGGCGCTGGGAGCTCCAATCACGCTGCCAAGGCTGGTTTCGTAGGTTTCATGTGCCAGCACGCACATGCTAAATTTTCAGAGGAGAATCTATGGATCCCGTTACCCTTTCACGATGGCAGTTTGGCTTGACTACTGTCTATCATTTTTTGTTCGTCCCGCTCACGCTGGGCCTGGGCTGGTTCGTCGCTTTCATGCAGACCCGTTACTACCAGACCCGGGATGAGTCCTGGCGCAAGATGGCGAAGTTCTGGGGGAAGTTGTTCCTGATCAACTTTGCGATCGGTGTTGTCACCGGCATCGTGCAGGAGTTCCAGTTCGGCATGAACTGGTCAGAGTACTCACGCTATGTAGGAGATATTTTCGGCGCGCCGCTGGCAATTGAAGCCTTGATGGCATTTTTCCTGGAATCCACATTTCTAGGCATCTGGATCTTTGGCGAAGGCCGAGTCCCTGAAAAAGTCCATCTTGCCTCGATCTGGCTGGTCGCGCTTGGCTCGAATCTTTCCGCTCTGTGGATCCTGCTCGCCAACGGCTGGATGCAGCATCCGGTTGGCTATGTCATCAACGAAGTAACCGGGCGCGCCGAACTGGTGGATTTCTTCGCCCTGGCAACCAACCCGAAAGGCTGGCTGTTCTTCTGGCACACGATCGCGGCGGGTCTGGCGACCGCCAGCTTCCTCATCCTGGGTGTAAGCGCCTACCACCTTGCCCGTAAACAATACGTGGAAATCTTCAAGCGATCCTTCCAGATCGCGGCGCTGGTCGGCTTGATCGGCAGCACGCTGGTCTTCCTGGGCGGGCATACCAATGGTCAGTACATGTATGAGACCCAGCCGATGAAATTCGCAGCCATCGAAGCCCACTGGTGGGCAGAGAAGCCTGCTTCCTTTTCCATCCTGACCATCGGCGACTTAACAGGCAAACAGGAAGTCTGGTCGATCCGTGTGCCTTACCTGTTGAGTTTTCTGGCTTGCAACAACTTCACCTGCCAGGTGGATGGCGTAAATGACATCCAGTTCCGGTACCAGGAGTTATATGGACCTGGAGATTACATTCCGCTGATGGTGGTGACGTACTGGACGTTCCGCTTCATGATGACGGTCGGTCTGCTCATGATGCTGTTATCGTTCCTGTTCCTGGTTGCCACGCGCCGGCAGTTCGAGAACGCCAAATGGATGAAGTGGGTACCCTGGGTCATTGCGCTCCCGTACATCGCCAATTCGAGCGGCTGGATCCTGACCGAGATGGGCCGTCAGCCCTGGATCGTCCAGGGATTGCTCACTGTGCAACAAGCGGTCTCACCCAACCTCACCACCCTGGACCTGCTCATTTCCCTGATCGGCTTCGCCGCCCTGTACGGCTCGCTGGCTGTTGCCATGGTCTATCTGATGAAGAAATACGCCATCGCCGGACCGGATGCCGCCAGCCATGAATCGGTCGATGTGGAGCATCACGGTGGCAGTGTGGATATACTCCCTGTGGGCGCTCAAGATTAATTAGAGAGGCATGACATGTCTTACGAATTTTTGCAAACCCTCTGGTTTATGCTGATTGCCGTACTGTGGATCGGCTTCTTCTTCCTCGAAGGCTTCGACTTCGGCGTGGGAATGTTGCTGCCGTTCCTCGGCAAAAAAGATGAAGAACGCCGCGCCGTCATCAATACCATTGGCTCTGTCTGGGACGGCAATGAAGTCTGGCTTCTCACCGCTGGCGGCGCGACCTTTGCGGCATTCCCGCACTGGTATGCCACCATGTTCAGCGGTTTCTATCTGGCGCTGTTCCTGCTGCTGGTCGGCTTGATCCTGCGCGGCATCTCCTTCGAATACCGCTCCAAGGACGCCAACCCCGCCTGGCGCAACCGCTTCGACTGGATGATTGCGATCGGCTCGTTCCTGGCATCGCTGTTATTGGGCGCGGCGTTTGCCAACCTGGCGCGGGGCGTCCCGATCAACGAGAACATGATGTACACCGGCAACCTGTTCACGCTGCTCAATCCCTACGGCTTGATCGGCGGCCTGACCACAGTCACCGTCTTCCTGCTGCACGGCGCGAACTTCCTCGGCTTGAAGCTGGATGGCGAGCTGCGCGAGCGCGTAGTCGCCGTGTCGAAAAAGATCTACGTAGCCGCCGTAATCATGACAACCGTGCTGCTCATCTCCACCTATTTCTATACCGACGTCCGCACCAAGCTGGGTATCAATCCCGGCATCACGCCGATTGCCTCGTATGTTGCGCTGCTGGTGACTATTTACTTCATCAACCGCAAGATGGAAGGCTGGGCGTTCATCATGACGGCCCTCCACATTGTGCTCACGCAGGTGACGTTCTTCACGCTGATGTTCCCACGCGTGATGATCTCCAGCACGAACCCGGCTTACAGCCTGACCATCTACAACGCATCTTCTTCGCAATACACGCTGACGGTGATGTCGATTGTTGCCCTGATCTTCGTCCCCATTGTGCTCGCCTACCAGGGCTGGACCTACTACATGTTCCGCAAGCGGATCACCACTGACAAGAAGTCACTGGTCTACTGATCGACTTGACCGGAGCAAGGAATGGCTTGCTTCGGTCTTTTTTTCACGTGGTGTCCTGAGTCTAGGAGTGAGAACTCACGATGAAAGAGCAGTGAGTTCTTCTTATTTCGTCAGCGCCCTGCGTTAACAAAACATATGTTTTTCCGGTCAGTTCTCATGTGAAATTAACCACAAATAAGACCCTTTTAGGTATATTATCGTCAACTTGTGGCATGTTTCACGAATACATTTAGGACTACTTGAGGGCTACACCGGAGAGAACTATGGATATCGTCACACTTTCACGCATTCAGTTCGGGGTTACAACTGCGTTTCACTTTCTATTCGTTCCCCTGACTCTTGGACTGGTCTGGTTCGTTGCGATCTTTCAAACCCTGTATTACCGCACCGGCGAAGAACGCTACCGCCGGATGACAAAATTCTGGGGCAAGCTGTTCCTGGTCAATTTTGGGATGGGCGTAGTCACCGGGCTGGTGCAGGAGTTCCAGTTCGGCATGAACTGGTCCGAATATTCGCGTTTCGTTGGGGATGTCTTTGGCGCCCTGCTTGCCATCGAGACGATGGTCGCTTTCTTCCTGGAGTCGGTCTTCATCGGCATCTGGATCTTCGGCGAGGGGCATGTTTCCAAGCGGGTTCATCTCCTCTCCATCTGGATGGCAGCGATCGGCGGTCTGCTCTCCGCGATCTGGATCCTGCTGGCGAGTGGCTGGATGCACCATCCGGTTGGATTCGTCATCAATCCAGTCACGGGTAACGCGCAGCTGGTGGACATCATTGCTCTGGTCACCAACCCCAAGGGCTGGCTATTGTTCCGGCATGCGATCGCTGCGGGCTTTGCGACTTCCGCGTTCTTTATCCTGGGAGTTAGCTCGTGGTACATTCTCCAGAAACGCGAAGTTGAGGTCTTCAAGCCATCGTTCAAGTTTGGCGCGATCATCGGGCTGATCGCCTCCTTCATGCTGCTAATGACCGGCCACGAGCAGGGTCAGGAACTGCGGCTGTACCAGCCCATGAAGCTGGCTGCCATCGAGGCCGTCTGGGAGACAGAGCAGCCTGCTTCCTTCTCCCTTTTGACCATCGGCGACCTAACCGGCAAGCGCGAAGTTTGGTCCATTCGTATCCCGTACCTGATGAGCTTCCTGGCATGCAACAACTTCAACTGTGAGATCAAGGGCGTCAATGAGCTACAGGCTGAATACGAGGCGCTGTACGGACCCAATGATTACATCCCGCTGATGGTGGCAACGTACTGGTCATTCCGCACGATGGTCGGCATCGGATTTCTCCTGCTCTTTGCCTCGGCATTCGCCGTCCTGGTTATCGTGCGGGATTGGTCGCCCGGGCTTGTGAAGTGGCTCAAGTGGATGCCCTACACGATCCCCCTGCCCTTCCTTGCCGGCGTGGCGGGCTGGGTCACCACCGAAATGGGCCGCCAGCCCTGGATTGTGCAGGGTCTGCTCACCACCGCGCAGGGTGTCTCGCCGAATCTAACGGTGGTTGACGTGAGCATTAGCCTCGTAGGGTTCACTGCCATCTACGGCGCCCTGGCCGTCATCATGGTCCGGTTGATGTACCGCTTCGCCCGCCAGGGAACCGAAGCGGCTCTGAGGAAATCGGTGGACGTGGAGGAGCCCGCCAGCGCCGGCGATCTCCTCCTGGTCGGCGCCCAGGACTGATGTATGAGGCAGCGGAAGGAGGAGCCACCTTCCGCTGCCTGCTCACTTGCCGGTTTTCTATATTCACCATTACACTTCATCTATGCATCGCAGACTGCTCAGCCTCACGCGTGATACCCGCGCTCCCCTGCTTCTGACAATCCTTTCGGGATTCCTGGCTGGTATTCTGACCATCGGGCAGGCATACCTGCTCAGCCTCACCGTCAACGGCGTGTTCCTCGAAGGGCAGACTCTTGCTCAGGTCGCGGGCTGGCTGCGTTTGCTCCTGATCCTCATTTCCGGACGCGCCCTGCTCACCTGGGTAAACGAGGTCAGCGCCAACGCGGTCGCGGTGAAGATCAAGTCCGAGCTGCGCGAGCGCCTGTTCCATCACATCCTGAGGCTGGGACCCGCCTACACGCGTGGACAGCGCACCGGAGAGCTAACCACCGCGGCGGTCGAGGGGATCGAGGCGCTGGATGCTTATTACAGCCAGTATCTTCCTCAGTTGGTCATCACAGCACTGATCCCAATCAGTATTTTGTTCGTAGTCTTTCCCATCGACCTGCTTTCAGGCGTCGTCATGCTCGTTACTGCGCCGTTGATCCCGTTCTTTATGATCATGATCGGCAAAGGCGCAGAGATCGTCACAAAACGACAGTATGAGACTCTGTCGCGTCTCTCGGCGCATTTTCTCGACAGCCTCCAGGGCCTCACGACTCTTAGATTGTTCGGGCAATCCAAAGCACACGCTAAGAACATCGAAAAAGTTAGTGAACAGTATCGCGATACTACATTGAGTGTCTTGCGCGTTACTTTTCTTTCTGCATTTGCGCTGGAATTATTGGCGACGCTGAGCACGGCGGTCATCGCGGTGGAGATCGGCTTCCGCCTGCTCTACGCCCGCATGGATTTCCTCGAAGCCTTTTTCATCCTCGTCCTTGCCCCCGAATTCTATTTACCACTGCGAATGCTCGGGGCGCGCTTCCATGCCGGGATGTCTGGCACGGCAGCCGCCAGGCGGATCTATGAGATCCTGGATACGCCCGTCAGCAGTGACCAGCTTTCGGCTCCCAGCCATCAGCCCACGGAGAAGGTATCTACGATCGAATTTGAGAACGTGAGTTACACGTATCCGGGAGAGACGCCGCCTGCACTCCAGGATATCAACCTGGCGATCCATACCGGTCAGCACCTGGCCCTGGTCGGCGCCAGCGGCGCAGGAAAGACGACTCTTGCCAACCTGCTGCTCGGCTTCATTCAGCCCACAACAGGGACCATCACCATCAACCGGGCTCGCCCGATTACTGATTACCAATTACGCAACTCCATCGCCTGGGTCCCTCAGAAGCCATACCTGTTCCATGACACGATCGCAGCCAACATCCGTCTGGGCAAACCGGATGCCACCGAGGCGGAGATGATCGAGGCAGCCGGAGCCGCCCACCTGCATGAGTTCATCCAGACCCTTCCGCAAGAATATGAGACCGTCATTGGCGAAGGTGGAGCACGCCTGAGCGGCGGACAGGCACAACGCCTCGCCCTGGCGCGCGCCTTCCTGCGGAATTCACCCCTCCTCATCCTGGATGAGCCAACCTCCAGCCTGGACCCCGAGACAGAATCCCTGCTCGAGGCATCCACGCGCCGCCTGATGCAGGGGCGGACCGTGATCACCATCGCCCATCGTCTTAACACGATTTTCAGAGCAGACCGGATCGTAGTGCTCGACCAGGGGCGCATTGTCGAGACCGGCACACATCGAGAATTACTTGCAGCAAACGGCGCCTACGCTCGCATGGTGCAAGCGTACGAAGTGGCACGCGATGGAGTGACTGAAAACGCCAACGGTGGAGAACGGAAGACCCACGTGGGCAAGTCTCCAATCTCTGATCCCCATTCTCTTGCCTCTTCTCCACTACCAATTGCTAATTACTCCCCTATTCTCGCCCGCCTGCTCTCCTTCCTCTCCGGATCCTGGAATTGGGTCGCCCTCTCTGTGCTACTGAGCAGCCTCACGATCGGATCCAGTGTTGCGCTGATCGGCACATCTGCCTGGCTGATCTCCACGGCAGCGCTGCACCCATCCGTGGCAGACCTGGGCGTATCTGTTGTCGGCGTACGTTTTTTTGGAATTGCGCGCGGTGTCTTCCGCTATCTGGAGCGGCTGGTCTCGCATAACGTCACCTTCCGTTTGCTAGCTCGACTGCGCGTCTGGTTCTATGAAAAGCTCGAGCCCCTCGCCCCGGCACGTTTGATGGAATACAAAAGCGGCGATCTGCTGGCGCGTGTCATTGGCGATGTAGAGACGCTGGAGAATTTTTATGTCCGCGTGATCTCTCCTTCGCTGACCGCGATCCTGATTGGAGTGGGCGTGGCGCTCTTCTTCGCCGCCTTCTACCCGCCGATTGCCCTCGTGCTGATTGGGTTCTTCCTCGCCCTGGGCTTGATCCTGCCCTTCCTCTCGCAGACTCTCAGCCAGTCCGCGGGACAGCGCTTGATCGCTCAACGCGCCGAGATCCAGTCCCAGCTTGTAGACGGGATCCAGGGCATGGCAGACCTGCTTGCCTTTGGAC
Source organism: Anaerolineales bacterium (assembly GCA_036833655.1). Lineage (GTDB taxonomy): Bacteria > Chloroflexota > Anaerolineae > Anaerolineales > Villigracilaceae > Defluviilinea. The sequence continues at coordinate 11,060 of DAITPI010000053.1, forward strand.
GCGGTAGGGAGCGTTCCCACAAGATCTCGCAAGCAGGGGAGAGCTACGGCGCAACCCAGAAGGAAATGGCGCGCACCAGCGCGGTGTATTCAGCCATGGGAACGCTGCTGACGAACCTCGGCTTATGGTTGGTACTGCTTCTTGTCATTCCCCAGGTGACCGCGGGGAACATCAAAGGCGTGATGCTTGGCACGTTTGCGCTGATGACCCTCGCATCGTTTGAAGCGGTCACTCCCCTGCCCCTCGCGGCACAGATGTGGAACGCCTCCCGCGAAGCGGCAAAGAGGTTGTTCGACATCGTGGATGCCGAGCCAGCGGTGAGAGATGACGATCGATATTCGAAATTGGATGATCGATTCTCGAATATCGAGTTTTCCAACGTTTCGTTTTCCTATCCCGGTCAAACCTTTCCTGCCTTGGAGCGCGTATCTTTCCGCCTCACGGCCGGAAAATCCATTGCCATGGTCGGTCCGAGCGGCGCGGGGAAAAGCACAATTGCGAATCTACTCCTGCGGTTCTGGGACTATGAGCAGGGAGAGATCACGTTCGGTGGCGAATCGCTGAAGCGCCTGGAGCAGGATGATGTGCGCAAGCAATTTGCCCTCGTCTCGCAGAACAGCTATTTCTTCGACACGACGGTCCGTGAGAACCTGCGTCTCGCGCGTCGAGGCCTAAGCCAGGAGGATATCGAGGCAGCCACGCGAGCGGCGCAGATCCACGATTTTATCCTGAGCCTCCCCAGGGGTTACGACACGCTGATCGGTGAGCAAGGATGGAGGCTATCCGGCGGCGAGCGCCAGCGCCTGGCAATCGCCCGGGCGCTGTTGAAAAACGCCCCGGTGCTGCTCTTCGATGAGCCGACTGCCAACCTCGATCCACAGACCGAAAAGCAGGTGCTCGATACGCTCTTTGCGACGATGCGGACTCGAACGTCGTTGTTGATCACTCATCGTCTGGTGGGGTTGGAGCGCGTGGATGAGATCCTGGTGATGGATCACGGCCGGATCGTGGAGCGTGGTACACACACAGAACTGCTCGCCGGGCGTGGTCTCTACTATCGTCTGTGGATGCTGCAGAATCAAATCATGGCAAATGTAGCGGAGGCAACCGGTTTGCAGGTCTCACAGTTTTGAAAGTTGTGTTGGAAAAGCGTTAATATTGCTTGCAACACCCTTTTTATCATGCTATAATACGGACAACTCCCCAGTTGCTTTACAGAGATTAGATGGCGGAATCCAGATGTACGGCGATTTAACCTGCACGGGTTCCGCGTGAACAGAATTTGAACGTAAATCCACAAGCATCCACAACCTAAGGGAAATCTCCAGTCTGCTCGCTGCATTCTGGGCAATTTTGCATTTCATTCCATCCACCACCCCACCCAATGAGAATAAACCATGAAAATACTTGAACTTGAGAACGAACCTCTTAACAAGCTGCGCGCCATCGCGAAGGGATTGAATATCCCCAATGCTAACCGGCTGAAAAAAGAGACACTTGCCATGATGATCCGCGAGGCAGAGGCGCAGAAAGAGGGCATTGAGCTGCGCGGCGGCATTCTGGAGATCATGAGCGAAGGCATCGGTTTCCTGCGAGCCACCAATTACCGGATCAGCGATCAGGATGTTTACGTCTCGCAGGCGCAGCTCCGTCGTCACGAGTTGAGGGCGGGAGACCTGGTGATCGGACAGGTCCGCCCGCCGCGCGAGAGCGAGCGTCACTTCGGATTGCTCAAGGTCGAATCGATCAACGGCGTGGATCCGGAAGATGCTGCCCACCGGCCAGTATTTGAAACCCTGACGCCAATCTTCCCTGACAAACGCTTCGATCTCGAAACCGATCACGACACCCTGGCGCCACGCCTGATCAACCTGGTCGCCCCGATCGGACGCGGGCAGCGCGGGCTGATCGTTTCCCCACCCAAAGCGGGGAAGACCACCATCCTCAAGCAGATCGCCAACTCGATTTCAACCAAATATCCGGACGTCCATTTGATCGTGGCATTGATCGGCGAGCGGCCCGAGGAAGTCACCGACATGGACCGCTCTGTAGATGCGGAAGTCGTCGCCTCCACGTTCGACGAGCCGGTCACCTCGCACGTGCGCACGGCGGAGCTCGCCTTAGAGCGGGCTAAGAGACTCGTGGAGATTGGGCGTCACGTGGTAATCTTGATGGACTCGATCACCCGCCTGGCGCGCGCCTACAACCTTGTAGTAAACCCTTCGGGGCGCACGCTCTCCGGTGGTATGGATCCCTCCGCCCTGTATCCGCCCAAGCGCTTCTTCGGGGCGGCGCGTAACATCGAGGAAGGCGGCTCGCTGACCATTATCGCCACCTGTCTGGTGGACACCGGCTCCCGTCTCGATGACGTGGTCTTTGAAGAGTTCAAAGGCACCGGCAACATGGAATTGCACCTCTCCCGCAAGCTGCAGGAGCGCCGCATCTTCCCCGCCGTGGATATCGAACGCTCGTCCACGCGTCGCGAAGACCTGCTGCTGGGACCCGATCTGCTACAGCGCGTCTGGCTGATGCGCCGCATGTACATCCAGATGATCTCGCCACAACCCGCCGGCGCAGGCATGGACCAATCGGTCGCAACGGAAGCCATCGTCACCCGCCTGGACCGGGCACGCAACAATCAGGAATTCCTGGAGAACCTCGGAAGAGACTCCTAAGCCCCGTTACGAATGTCAAGATTCTCGTCGTTCTATCACCACAACCGCTTCGCGGTCATCAGCTGGACTGTCACACTCGTCCTCGTAGCAGGGATGATCTTCGGCGCGTTCCAGTGGAAAAAGTCCCACTCCGTGGTGCAGGCCCTGGCGCCCATTCCAACCGGCGGACCGGATAGAGAGACCCCCAACGTCACCATGCCGGAACTCAAGGCGCCCCAGTCGTTTGCCTCGATCGAACGCGAGATCCAGATCAAGACGAATATTCCCGCGGACAAACCCCGCTACGACGTGCAGGAGTATCGCGTGGTGCGCGGCGACTCCGTGTTTGCGATTGCGGAGTCGTTCGGGCTCCAACCGGAAACCGTGCTGTGGGCGAACTACGACGTCCTGCAGGATGATCCGCACAGCCTGGCGCCGGGCATGGTCCTGAAGATCCCGCCGACCGATGGCATCTATTACCAGTGGAAGCAGAATGACAGCCTGGAAAGCGTTGCCAAGGAATTTGACGCGAATGTGGACGATATCGTTAACTATCCCGGCAACGATATTGACCTGACGAATCCCAAGGTCGATTCAGGCTCCTGGGTCATGGTGCCGGGCGGCGAACGAGAGTTCGTGCAGTGGCTGGTTCCCACGATTGCCAGCGGCGCCTCGGGCACATCCTCCACCAACAAGAGCGCCTGTGGAGGCGGAGCGGTGGGAAGCGGCGCCTTTACCTGGCCCGCAGACAGCCACTTCCTCTCAGGCAACGACTACTGGTCCGGTCACCTCGGCATTGACATTGCCGCAGGGGAAGGTGCCCCGGTCTACGCTGCCGATAGTGGCGTCGTCACCATGGCAACGGGCGGCTATAACTACGGTTATGGCAACGTGATCCAGATCGATCACGGGAATGGATATTCCACCGTCTATGCCCACTTGAGCACGATTGGGGTGGGCGTCTGTTCGAGCGTCAGCGCAGGTCAATGGATCGGCGCGGCAGGAAATACGGGCAACTCGCAGGGCGCGCACCTGCACTTCGAAGTGCGCCAGGGCGGCGGGTTTATCAACCCCTGGTTTGTATTACCATAAACGTATAAGACCTGACAGGTTTTGCTTCCTGGAAACCTGTCAGGTCTATTTAACCTATGAATCAGAACGAACTGAAAACAATTCTGGCCAGGCTTCCGCTGGGCGACGTGCGCTACTTCGACACCATTGGCTCGACGAACAGCGAGGCGCTTGCCTGGGCGACCAGCGGCGCCCGCGACCTCTCCCTGGTGATTGCAGATGAGCAAACAGCCGGCCGGGGACGACTCGACCGTAAATGGTTCACGCCCCCGGGGACGGCACTGGCATTCAGCCTGATCCTGCGACCCACCGACCGCGAAAAGCCCTATCTCACGCGGATCGTGGGTTTGGCAGCGCTGGCGGTTGCCGACTCCCTCAAGACGCGCGG
>DAITPI010000054.1:0-14847 GCA_036833655.1 Anaerolineales bacterium
GCGGGCGTAGTACAGTGGTAGTACGTCTCCTTGCCAAGGAGAAGGTCGTGGGTTCGAATCCCATCGCCCGCTCAGTAGTTTAACCGGCGTCGTGGCCAAGTGGTAAGGCAAGGGTCTGCAAAACCCTCATTCAGGGGTTCGAATCCCCTCGACGCCTCAGTCAGCTTAGACAACCCGATCTCTCGAAGAACAGGCGCCGCGCGGCGCCTGTTTTGCAGTTAACAATTCTATTATTGCGTTGCAACGCGGGACGGCAGTCTTTGTTTTATAATGATCTGAACCATTATTCCGAAGCTTTTATCAGCGCTTATCAGAGTGGTCATCGCAATGAAGATCCTATATGTAGAAGATGAAATTGCGCACGTCATGTTAGCAGAGCGGACTCTGGAAGAAAACCTTCACCAGAAGTTTCATCTGATCCATGCGGAAACAATCTTGGGGGCGATCCAGATTCTTGACTCTCAACCGGATATTGATCTCGTCCTGACCGATTTGCGGCTGCCCGATGGAACGGGGCTAGAGCTGCTGAGAAAAATTCGGGAGCGTAAGGCACCGCCTGCTGTGGTGCTGGTCACAGGGCAGGGCGATCAGGAGATTGCGGTCACTGCGCTGAAGGCGGGTGCAGCAGACTACCTGGTCAAGCAAACAGATTATCTGCACCGGCTGCCCGTGGTGCTCGGCAATGCTGTTGCCAACAACCGTTATCTGCGAGAGCAGGAAGCTTTGCACCAGGCGGAAGTCAGATACCAGGCTCTGGTCGAACAGATCTCAGCGGTGGTGTTTCTAGAACAGGCAAACGAGGCGCAAACTCTTCTCTATATGAGTCCCCGCATCCTCGAGCTGACGGGGTACACCGCAGAGGAGTGGCAGCGGGAGCCGCGCGTCAGAGCATTCGCCATTCACCCGGATGACCGGGAGCGCGTGCTGGAAAAAGAAAGGGAAGCCGCCCGCAGCGGTTCTCATTTTGTAGAGGAGTACCGGATCGTCCGGCGGGACGGAAGCATCGTCTGGGTCAAGGAGGATGCGAATCTCATCCGCGACCGGGAAGGGACTCCGCTGTGTTGGCAGGGAATTCTGCTGGATATCACCCGCGAAAAGCATAACGAAGCTGCTCTGCAGCACCAGCTGGAGGAGATCGCGATCCTCCACTCGGCTGCCCTGGCTGCCTCAAGTGCTCTGCAGATCGATCAACTCATCGAGCAAATCACGCATGTGATCGGCGAATCGCTTTACCCGGACAACTTCGGAATTTTGCTCTTCGAGGAAGAGACCCGCAGTCTTAAACCGCACGCCTCCTATCGAGGGACGACTCCGGAAATCCTCTCGAAGTCCTATCCTGTGGCAGAGGGCATTGCAGGAAAAGTCGCGCGTACAGCGAGTCCCATTCGCCTGGAAGATGTCTCCAGCGAGCCTGCTTTTATTGAGGTCACGGGAGGCGTCCGCTCGGAATTGTGCGTGCCGATCCTTTCAGGGGGCCGGGTCATCGGTGTGATCAACACAGAGAGCAGACGACCAGCCGCCTACTCCGAGCGAGACGAGCGTTTGTTGATCACGATTGCAAATACACTCGCCACCGCGATGGATAAGCTTCATTCCTTTGATGAGGCGCGGCAACGCGCCACAGAGCTCGAGGCGCTCTACAGTGCCTCGCGTTCGCTGACGCTGAGTCTTGAACCCGAGATCATCGGCAGGAACCTGATCCAGACCATCGGCGAGTTGCTGGACTATGAGTTTGTGTCCGTCTATCTTCTGGAGGAACAGACCCGGCGACTGGTCCCTGTGGCCAGTCGCCAGCAGGCGCACGATCCTGGAGATCTCCTCAAGGAGGCAGATGTCCTGGTTCAACAAAACCTCGCGCTGAAGACCGGCACAATCTGGTGGGTAGCACAGAATGGCCAGCCGGTGCGAAACGGAGAGGTCGCAAGGGATCCGCGCTATCATGCCAACGTCGGTTACGTCCAATCGGAGCTCTGCCTTCCGTTAATGGCGCGTGGAAAAGTCATTGGCGTGCTCGATATCGAATCCACACGGCCACATGCCTACACAGAGCGTGATCAGAGCGTTTTGACAGCGTTGTCAAATTCAGCAGCCATCGCCTTCGAGAATGCGCGGCTCTATAAATCGGAGCTGGCTCGCCGGCAACAGGCAGAGACTCTGCGCGCAGCCACCGCAGCGCTGTCCGCGGCCATGGATCTGCCTAGCCTGTATCCCATCATTCTGGAGGCTGTAGCGAAACTGATCCAGTACGATCGTGGTTCCATCGAGATCATGAACCGGGGCTGCCTGGAGACCGTGGCGGAACACAGCATTTTGCCCTCTGACTTGCTCCTTGGACAGAGGTATGGCTGGAACGCAAGTGTGTGGGGAAACTGGGAGGATTTGTGGAGGCAACCGGACCGACCGATGCTCCAGTCGGAGGCACAAGCGGCAGACTGGATCATCGATCGTGGATCCAGGCATGCGGCCCGCAGCCGGATGGCGGTGCCGATGATCGTGGGCAAGAATGTGCTCGGGCTGATCAGCCTAGAGGCTCAGAAGCCCAATGCGTATACAGAGGAGCAGGCTGCTGTTGCCCAAACGATCGCCAATCAGGCTGCCATTGCGATCGAGAAAGCACAGCTTTACCAGGATGCCCTGCGGGCAGCGGACCGGCGGGCTGTGCTTCACCGTATCAGCCAGGACATCGTCCGGTTCAGTCAGAACCCGGAGCAAGTTTATGAAGCCATTCATGAAGCTGCAGGCAGGCTCATGCCCTGCGATGTCTTTTCGATCGTACTGCGTGATGAAAAGACCGGCAAGAATGTCTTGGTCTACACGATCGAAGCCGGTAAGCCCTTCGAGCCAGCGAGCTCTCCGGGAACTATGGGGCTTTCCGGTTCCGTGATCGACGAAGGCAGAAGTTTCATCCTGCGAAACAAAAAGGAGATCACCCAGAGGCAGCTGATGCACTTCGGTTCCCCGGAGCAGGTCCAATCCGTTGTGGCGGTTCCTTTGCGGAGCGGCGACCAGGTCATCGGCATGATCTCCGCGCAGAGCTACAGGCCATACGCCTACGACTCTGAGGAACAGGTGTTGCTCGAGATGCTGGCAACACACGCCGCCACGGCCATCGAAAATGGACGCCTGTTTGAAGAGCAGAGCCGGCGCGCCAGGATCATTGAAACGCTGGCAGACATCGCAAACGAGATTGCTACCACGCGGGAAGTCGTCCCAGCCCTGGATCGGATTACACAGAGAGCCCTCGATCTACTGCACGCCAATGATGTCGCCATCTATCTGTTGCAGGAGGACAACGTCAACTTGAAGACGGTCACCGCGTATGGGGATTATCGAAATGAGTTCCTCGGGCACACGCTCCGGGTAGGAGAGGGCATAACCGGCAATGTTTTCCTGAACGCGAAACCGGAAATCATCAGCGACACAGCGGAAGATGCACGGCGGGTCATCGTGCCTGGCACCCCCAGCCAGGAACAGCAGCGGGAGAGCCTGATGTCTTCCCCTCTGGTTCTGAGGGGAAAGACCATTGGCGTCATCAATGCCTGGCGTCTCAAGGAAAACGGGCTATTCACCGAATCAGAATTGAACTTCCTGGTCGGAATCGCGCATCAGGTATCGATTTGTATCGAGTCGGGCAAGCTGCTTCAGGAGACCCACCGGCAGGCACAGGAGGCAGCTGCCATTGCCGAGGTAGGACGCGATGTTTCCGCGACCCTGGAGCTGGACGTGGTCATGGAGCGTATCGCTTCTTATGCGATGAACCTCCTGCATGCCGAAAGCAGTGCCCTGTACCTGGCTGATGCAAGCGGTACGACTTTACGCGCGATCGCTGCCGTGGGCGTGGAGGCGGAGGCAATCAAGAACGATCCGCTGGAGATTGGACTCGGCATTCTTGGGAACATCGCCCAGGAAAATGTTGGCGAGATCGTGAACGACACGCTCAACGACCCTCGTACGATCCTTGTAAAAGGCACAGAAAGCCTTCCGCTCGAGCATATTATGGGCGTGCCCATCGTGCTAAAAGACCGACATATGGGTTTGCTGGCGGTCTGGCGCTCTGGGAACGGAACTGAGTTTTCCCCACGGGAACTGCAATTCCTGACCAGCCTTGCCCGCCAGGCAGCCGTGGCGATCGAGAACGCACGGCTCTACGATGAGGCACAGCGCCGCCTGAAAGAGCTGGAGATCCTCAACCGCGTCTCCACCGCCCTGCGCATGGCGCAAAGCATCAAGGAGATGCTGCCCATACTGCTCAACGAAGCCTTGAAGCTGGTCAATACAAATCACGGCTCCATTTGGCTCTACGACCACAGCAGCGACAGGCTGGTCCAACAGTTGGCGAGCGGAATGGAGGCCAGGCTCGCCAACACTTCCCTGCCTCTGATGGATGGAATTGTCGGTTATGCCTTCCGAACCGCGAAAACGTATTTTTCCCCGGAGCTTAAGAACGACCCTCTCCTCTTCGAGGGCAATCGGGAGACTGTCCTGCCCGGGCTGAGTGGGGTCTACATTCCCATCCAATCCACGGCTGGACCGGTGGGCGTGCTCATCGCGGAAGTAGAAACGGGCCGGCAAATCCCCGATGAGATCAATCTACTGACTATCCTGGCAGAGATCACGGGCAATTCGATCCACCGCGCCCAGCTGTACGATCAAAGCCAGAGGCAGGTGCGGAGGTTGACCTCCCTGCGCGATATCGATGCCGCGATCGCCTCCTCCTTCGATCTGCGCCTGACGTTGAACATCCTGATGGACCAGACGATCAGCCACCTGAACGTGGATGCCGTGAATATTGGTCTGTTCTACCCCGACTTGCAGATCCTCAGCTATCTGCCGGGCATCGGATTCAACATTCCTGCGGCTACCCGGCCGCAGTTTCGAGTTGGCGAAGGACTCGCCGGGCAGGTAATCCTGACGCAGCAAACCTGTCACATTACCAATCTGCAAAACGCCCCGGAGGCCCGAAACGAGGTGTTTCTCAAGCGCGAGAACTTTGTCACTTACATCGGTATACCGCTGATCGTCAAAGGTCAAATCAAAGGTGTATTCGAAGTCTTCCACCGTACGCCGCTCTCGCCCACGCCAGATTGGATGGCTTTCCTGCATACACTGGCTGGCCAGGCAGTCATCGCGATCGACAATTCCCAATTGTTTGAGAAGCTACAACGCTCGAACCAGGAGCTGATCCAGGCATACGACACCACGCTTGAAGGCTGGGCACGCGCCCTGGAGTTGCGCGACCGCGAGACGGAGGGTCACACCCGCCGAGTGACCGAGCTGACCATGCGCCTGGCAAGATATATGCATGTTAGCGAGTCTGAAATGGTGAACATCCATCGCGGTGTGCTGCTCCATGATATCGGTAAGATGGGCGTACCGGATCATATTCTCAAGAAAACCGGAAAGCTCTCCGAGGAAGAATGGGCGGAGATGCGCCTGCACCCGGTCTATGCCTATAACCTGCTTGCTCCCATATCGTTCCTGCGCGCGGCGCTGGATATCCCGTATTGTCATCATGAGCATTGGGATGGTCGCGGCTACCCCCGCGGGCTCAAGGGGGAACAGATCCCGCTGGCAGCTCGCATCTTTGCTGTGGTGGATAACTGGGATGCTTTACGCTCCAACCGGCCCTATCGAAGGGCCTGGCCACGGGCAGATGTGATCGGTTACCTGCAACAAAACGCAGGCGTGGTATTTGATCCCAGGATCGTCGATATTTTCCTGGCGATGATCGACAAAGAAGAAGAGGAAACGGGCTAGCAGCTGCTAGCCCGTTTACCGTTTGGGTTACCTTACTTTGAGAAACTTGCGCTTGCCCACCTGGAGCACGCCCGCATGTGGAAAGGGAGTATCGCCGCGCTCCAGGGTTGCGCCGTCGAGGCGGACTCCCCGCTGCTCAAAGAGCCTTCGCGCTTCGCTCTTGCTCGCTGCCAGCCCCGCCGCCAGAATCACGTCCAGCACTGTCTGGCCCGCCTGAAGCTCGAACCCGGGCATCTCATCCGGTATTTCGCGCTGCTGGAACATTTTCACGAACGTGTCCTGGGCTTTTTGCGCTTCGGCATCGCCATAGAAGATGCTGGTGATCTCGAGCGAGATCCTCATTTTGGCATCGCGGGGGTGCAGCGCGCCGGCAGCGATCTCCTGCTCGAGGGCTTCGATCTCATGTGGACTCCAGCGCGTCGCCAGGCGCATGTATTTGCCCATTGCCAAATCGGGAATGGACATCAACTTACCATACATATCCTCTGCACTGGTGTTGATCGGCACGATGTTGCCCGTCGATTTGGACATGCGCTGCACGCCATCCGTGCCGGGCAGGATGCCAGTGATGATACCCACCAGCGGTTTCTGACCCAGGGCTTCCTGGAGCTTGCGTCCGGCGACGATGATGTTAAATAGCTGATCGGTGCCACCTACCTGGACGTCGGTCCGCTGGGCGACCGCGTCATATCCCTGCATCAAGGCGTAAAACGTTTCATGGAGGTAGATCGCTTCCCCTTTCTCGAGACGGTTGGCAAAGTTTTCGCGCGCCAGGAACTGCTGGACCGTAAAGTTTTGCCCGAGCCGGATCAGGTCGACCAACGAGAGCTCACTGAGCCATTCGCCGTTATAACGGACTCGCGTTTTCTTGGGATCGAGCACCCGGAACGCCTGCTCGGCGTAGGTCTGGGCGTTGTGCGCCACCTGTTCCTCGGTCAGGATGGGACGCGCTTTGTTCTTGTCAGAGGGGTCGCCCACGAGTGCCGTGTAGCTGCCGATGAGGAACGTCACATCGTGCCCCAGATCCTGGAACTGGCGCAGCTTACGCATCGTGATCGTGTGCCCGAGATGCAGATCTGTAGACGTCGGATCGTAGCCACAGTAGACGCGCAGGGGCCGCCCTTCCTTTTGCGCTTCCAGAAGGCGCTCACGCAACTCACGCGTCATCGCATTCTTCAATTCCTCATCGCCGTATTCGGTGCCCTGCATGAGGAGTTCCACTTGTTCTTCGATGTCCATATCTACCTCCTGAGCTCAGGCGGGACGCCCTCGCCGTACGATGTGGCATCCCGTCCTGGAAATTGACAAACAAAAACGCGCCCGCAATGGTGGGCGCGTTCGATACACACCACCGCGGGTCTACGTGTGGGTGTAATAGTAGCTGACCAGGAGCTTCATGTCAGGCATACCCCGATTATACACGCGAAGCGCCGCTGCCGACAACATTACTGACCAAGATTGAACGTAAAGGACCAGGGACCTTTAATCGTATAGAACTCATCGCTATAGACAAGCTGTTCCGCCTCTTCCTGTGACATGCTGTCGGGCTTGCTTGCGATCTGCATGGTCGGGATGCCGTTGACATCGGCGCAGTTGAGTGTGATGGCAACGCCACGGTCAGTGAGAGCCTGCTGGATCTTCGGCATGTAGATATCGCAGTAATCTCCCGGGCGCGGCTGTGCGGCAATTCCATCGATCGTCACAGTCGTGCTCGATAGATCCGCATCGGGTGGGACGTTGAGGAAGGAGAGCGTGTCACAGCGCACACCGGCTTGCCCTTCGACGGGTTCCTGCACACTCAGCAACGTCGAGCCAAATTCCGTATTGGACCCGCCGGGATATTGCAGATTCGCGTTCGTGATGGACCAGTCCGAGGCATCCAGAAGAGTGAAACACAGGTCGACATTGACCTGCTTGCCATCGCGCCAGGCGCGGTCTGCGCGGACTTCGATGCCGCTGGAGCTTTGCATTACCGTGACGGGCGCCGACTCCATAGTCGGATAGGACGGATCGATGTAAGCGGTCGGTGCCGCGGGCACGACTTGCGGCGCCGTGGACAGGTTGCAAGCTGCCAGGAGCAGACAGGTAAAAACCAGGATTCGTTTCATTTGATCTACCTTTCTTTAGAACAATTGTTCCAATTATACCGCGATCGGGTCGCAGGGCGCTGCCGCTCAGCGAGCGTCCTTACGCACCAGTAAGTCTTCCATTGCATCGTCCAGGTTTCCAAATTGAAATGAAAAACCCATCTCCAATAACCTCTTCGGATGCGAATACCGACCCTCGGTCAGGAGAACGTTCATCTCACCCAAACCCAGTCGGAGCAGGAACTTCGGGACGTGAAACCAGTAGGGACGACGCAAAGCTCGAGCCACGGCTCTCATGAACTCCGCGCTGGATGTGGGCTGCGGGGCGATCAAATTGAAGGGGCCGCGAGCCGCCTCATTTTCGAGCAGGAAGCACAGCGCATTGACCAGGTCGGCAATGTGGATCCAGGGCATGGCTTGTTTACCATCCCCGAAGGTGCCACCCAAGAAGAGCCGCGGCGCCAGCGCCATAAGCGGGAACAAGCCGCCCTTGCGCGCCAGGACCACGGCATTGCGGAAGATCACGCGCCGGACCCCGAGATCCTCCACGGGCTCCGTGGCAGCCTCCCATTGGACGGTGAGGCGGGCGAGAAAATCACCGGCTGGCGGCGTGGATTCGTCCGCCAGCCCCTCGCCTCGCAAGCCGTAGCGGTTGATGCCGGAGGTCTGCAGAAAGACGCGCGGGCGGCGACTCGCAGCCTGGATGGCGGAGACCAGCGCCCGGCCCGGGAGGACCCGCGAATCCACGAATCTCTGCTTCTGACGTTTTGTCCATGGCCAGTGTTCCAGGCCGTATCCAGTCAGATTCACGACCGCATCCACGTCGTTAATCACCTCGCCCCAACTGTCTGCGGTCTTCCCCTCCCAGTGAACCTCTCCCGGCCGCCGGGCGGCCTGGCGGGTCAGAATGAGCACTTCGTGACCAGCGCTCGCAAGGGCTTTGCGGAGGGCGGTCCCCAGGAAACCAGACCCACCGGCGATCAAGACCTTCATGTTCTCTCCTATGACAGTTTCATGACACGCCTAGCCAGGCATTTTCCGATTCCAAAAAATCAGCAGTATAATCGTGCCTGTTATAGAGGCAGTATGCATGAGCCGGTATTGGTGTTGAATGCCAACTTCGAGCCGATCAATGTTTGTACCACGCGGCGGGCCGTCAGCCTGCTCCTGGCGGGGAAAGCGGATATGGTTGTGAATGGGCGTGGACACATTCGAACGGTGAAACAACTGCTGCCCCGTCCTTCGGTCATCCGGCTGGAGAACCAGGTTCATCGGCCGCGCCCGCATGTCAAGCTGACCCGCCGGGAAGTATTTCGCCGCGACAATTATACCTGCCAGTATTGTGGAAAACGCGAAGGCAGCCTGACGGTCGATCACGTTACGCCGCGGCATATGGGCGGTCAGCACATCTGGACCAATGTGGTGGCAGCCTGCCCGCACTGCAATCACCGCAAAGGCGGTCGTCGGGTGGAAGAGGTTCACATGAAGCTGCTGCGGCTTCCCAAGGAGCCGCCAGCCAGCGCCATGTACATCTTTGGCAGACACTTGAATGATTATCAGGAATGGGAGCCGTATATCAACGGCTGGTAGCCAATACGTGCTTATCTCACCCCTACCCCTCTCCTCTTTGATCTGGGAGAGGGGAGATTTATTAAAGCTGGATCGTCATGAAATCCCTGGCAATAATGACTTCGCCTTTATATGTTCTGGCAGCCTCCGCCGCAATATTCCCGTTAGCAAACCGCCCGGTCGGATAATGGATCAGGTACAACTTGCCTACCTCAGCCCGGGTAGCAATTTCCCCGGCCTGTTCCGCGGAGGAATGTCCCATCATGGCGCCGCCTGCCTCGTGGATGAGGATATCCGCCCCATCTGCCAGGCGCACCGTTTGCTCGCATGGCTCGGTATCGCACGAGTATGCCAGGATCTTGCCTGGATTCTTGCATTCCACACGTAAGCCAATGGTAGGGATCATGTGGTGAACCGGGGAGGATTGGATCCGGAAATCCTCGCAATCGAGTACATGCGCCAGCTCTGTTTCCGGCAGGCGATAAAAGCCGACAGAGAAGAAATTCGGCCATTCCGACCAGCCATAGAAGCCCATCAAGTCCTCGAGACGATCCATGGTGTAGTGCAAGCCATAGATGTTAAGCGGCTTGGTCCGACCCATGAGCCACATCGCCATCAGGAGCGACGGCATCCCCGAGACATGGTCCGGGTGAAAATGGGTAATGACAATATCGGTCAAGTCGTTGAAATCCAGACCAGCCTGTTCGAGGCGGACAACCGGATTACTCACACAATCCACAAGAATGGTACGGTGTTCGCCCACGATCACCAGGTGCGTGTTCTCATGATCCACAGAAGGGACAGCATTCGAAGAACCAAGGATGACAACTTTTGACATCGAGCTCCCCATTGTTACGGCGAGGTGGAAAATGCCAGCTTGATCAATAAGGGTGTGATATAGATCTCGATCAGAGAAGCGATCGCGAGCAGTGGAAGCACAATTCCAATAAAGATACGGAACCAGTCTGCCAGAGTGATAAGCAGAATCTCTCCCAGGCTCCGTTCGGGTTGAGGCGTCACCAGCTGCGCTCCAACCTTCAGCATGGCAGCCGTTGCAAGGAACACTGCAGAGAGCTCGAAGATACCGTGAGGCAGGATTCCCACCAGGAATACGAGCAGGGGCGAGTACTGTACCAGATGTGCTGCGCCGAGGACTCCTCCGACCAGAGCAATATTTCCAATAAACAATGTCAATCCGAGCGTGCCAAACGAGACCAGTCCCAGTAGCAGGAAGACAACAACAGTGCGTGCATTATGAAAGAACAAGATCGGTGCCGGAAGCTGCTCTCCCAACGAGTCCAGGTTGGTCAGATTGTCAGTGATGAACGTGCGAAATTCAAGCACCCGCTCCGGCGTCAGCGAAATGTAGGCAGGCACATTGGCAACCACCCAGGCATAGCTGGCGAGCCCCGCCACGACTCCGAGCGCCAGCACGACCGCCAGAGGCTGGCGTAGCTGCGCAAGCGTAACTGGCAGTTCGGAGCGGTACCACTCGCCCACAGAGCGCGCCTTGCCCGTGAAGCGTTCACGAAACGTCTGCCCGATGAACTTGAAATTCAGTGTATCGATCTCACGCCCGAGCATATACTCGCGACGGAAATGGGATAGCCCCAATCGCACCAGGAGCGTGGCAAGCAATGCCACCCCGATAATGGCATACCATAAGACATCTTCATTGCCCCAGAAGATGAGAACCGTTTCACCCTGCAACAGAAATGCCACCGGCACCACGACGAAAGACGCCAACAAATTCGCCGCCCGGATGGTCGTGGCCTGGACGGAAATGACGATCGCCGAGCTGACCATCAGCACGGCATGAGCCAGGGTCAGCATAAAGATCAGCGACAACATATAGGCGCTTGGAAAAGCAACGTCACGACGAGAGACGAGGATCAGATAGATCGCAATGGAGGCGAAGCTGAAGACCAGAGGCGTGGTGATCCCAACCAGCAGTTTCCCCAGGTACATCTGACTGTCTTCGAGCGGCGAACTCAACAACGGCTCGATTGTGCCGCGTTCCTTTTCGCCTACGAAGGACTCAAGTGCCACCACAAGTGTGAACGAAAGGGGAAAGAACCCGATTACCAGGACCACAAATGGGATGAGGTTATCGAGGATCAAATCGCCGCCAAACCGGTTCATAAAGCTCACAGCCTGGCGGGTCGTATCGTCGGCAATGAACGGGAACAACGTGACCAGCATAAGCATCGGGACGACGATGCGCCAGTCGCGGAACTGGTCGGTGAACTCGCGCCGGGCGATCATCCAGATCGCGGAGAGGTTACGCCGCATAAGCCACCCCCTGCGCATCCGCCATCGTCTTGAGATAGACCTGTTCTAGCTTACGCGGCACCTCCTGGAAGGACACCAGCGGCGCATTCCTGGACGTGAGCGCATGAACCAGCATGGGGTTCACCGCCTGAGGCCTCTCGATCCGGAAGCGCAGGCTGTCCGCGCTGCGAGCCGCGAGGGTCACACCCTGAGGTAGCTCCAGGTTGCCTACTTCGTATTCCCGGGCGAATTTTGCCTCGTATTCCACAGGACCCAGGACGATCTGTTTCAGCTCGTCCAGCGTTCCGTTCAGGAGGATGCGGCCTCGATAAATGATCGCGATCGAATCTGCCAGCGCCTCTGCCTCGGCGAGGTTGTGGGTACAGATGATGATCGTCCGCTGCGAAGAGCGAAGGCGGGCAATCTCATCGCGCACCAGCCGCGAGGACTCAGGATCCATCGCGGAGGTCGGCTCGTCGAGCAGCAACACAGACGGGTCATGGATCAGGGCGCGTGCCAGAGCCAGCTTCTGCTTCATTCCTTTGGAATATTCCCCGCAGCGACGCTGGGCTGCGTCTCCGATACCAAAATATTGCAGCAGATAATTGCTGCGTGCTCTCCTTGCCCTCGGATCCAGCCCATACACCTTGCCAAAGAAATCAAGATATTCTTCACCAGTCATCCGCATGTACAGACCATGCTGCTCGGTCAATACCCCGACGTTCGAGCGGACCTCCTTGGGGTTCCTGGTCACATCGTATCCCGCCACGCGAGCCCAGCCACGGCTGGGATGCAGCAGCGCCGTCAGCATGCGCACAGTGGTGGTCTTGCCCGCGCCGTTCTGCCCCAACAGCGCCAGAATTTTCCCGGGCTGAACGTTCAGGCAGACGCCATCGACAGCCCAGAAATCGTTGTTAAATTTCTTGCTCAGGTCGTTCGTTTCGATCATTCAACACCTATCTACAATGTTTGCCATGCGCGCGACGTAGCATAGCATAGACAGTTCTTCGGTCAATAAGACAGTAGTCCCGCCTACTCACTCTGCGCCGGCGCCAGCGTGGCATCCCGCCGGTGCCGCCAGAACAGCGCCAGAGCAGCCAAGACGGCAACAACAGCCATCAGGGTCTGGTTGATATTGATGTCGCCGACGCGCGAGGCATCCACGCGCAAAAAGTCAAGGAAGAAGCGTCCCACCGGGTACACGATCAAATAAATCAGAAAGACATCGCCTTTCTGAAGCCGATCTGCAAAGCGACGCCCGATCCACAGGAGCAGGAACATATTGGCGATATTCCAGAGAGATTCGTACAGGAATAGGGGGTGAAAACGGGTTGTCTCTACAGGAAACTGACTGAGATCGCGATAAGGGTCCACACGATGTTCGGCGTCGATCGAGATTCCCCAAGGCAAATTGGTGGCTGCCCCATAGATTTCCTGGTTCACGAAATTACCCCAGCGACCAATACCCTGACCAAGCGCCAGGCTCGGCGAGGCGATATCGGTCCACTCTGCGAAATTCAGCTTGTGCCGGCGTGTATAGAAATACAGGGCAATTAACCCACCAATGACTGCGCCCGGGATGCCCAGCCCGCCTTTCCAGATGGCAAGCGCATCCAACGGGTGCGTAAAATACCAGCCAGCCGTAATGCCAGAAGAAGGCGGCGGTGTAAGAATATGCCAGAGGCGCGCGCCGATGATACCGCCGATCAGAAGATACGTCAGCAGATCCCAGACAATCTCCGGGTTGTGACCCCGGCGTTTGGCTTCGCGAGTCGCGAGCCACGCCCCCGCCACTGCTCCCAGCATGAGGATGATCCCATAAAAACGTACCTCAAAGGGCCCGATGTGAAATCCTGCAGGCATTCTAAATCTCCCGTTTCTTCAGCTTGATATGCGCCTGGGCGCGGACGTGCCAGATGCGCTGCAAGGCCGTGATGTTGGCAAACACCGCAATAATGGTCAAGCCAATGAACAGCTGATTGAACACCAGGGATGGCGCCAGAACAAGATAGCGCTCGACCCGGGTCAGCAGTCCGACCCTGGCTTCATAACCCAGTGCCTCGGCCCGGGCTTTTACATAAGAGACCAACACAGAGCCTGCGGCGGCGCCAAATACAAGCAGACCACCAAGAGGCTCACCCAGCGTCAGAAAATGATAGAGCAGTCCGCCATAAATGATCAGCTCGGAGTACCGGTCGGTCACCGAATCGACAAAGGCGCCAAAGTCGCTCGACTCCCCGCGCAGACGCGCCATCGTGCCATCCAGGGCATCGATGGGGGTCATCAGCAGGACGAATAGACCACCGGTCAACATCTCGCCCCGCGCCAGGAAGTAGGCGCCCACTGTGTTCCCCAGCAGACCGACCATGGTCATCATATTTGGCGTTATCCCCAACCGATTGAAAAAGCCGCCCAGCGGATCAAGGAACCATTTGAACCACAGGCGCAGGTAATCGGTGAGCGTTTTCTTTACAGGCATGGATTTGGCAATTCTCTCTGTCATATTCCTCGGAATGGTAATCTGGCAATCATATCAGCAAAATCAGAAACAAGCCCGGAGAAGGTCCATCTGGGAGTTTCCAAAAGGATGGGCAAAAACAGGCTCACTACGGAGCTTTCCTAAGGGTTTTCGCGGTAGTCTCCGTGTGCTCCGTGCAGGGCTTGGAGTCTAGCTCACGCTTTCGGACTCATCTTCATCTAATGGACCGACCAGAACGTCCCGCTCCTTACCTCCGCCCTGCGAGGGACCCACGACGCCCTTTTCCTCGAGCTGGTCGAGCAAGCGCGCAGCGCGCGGATAACCGATACGCAGGCGACGCTGAAGCAGTGAGGCAGAAGCCCGCTGGCTCTGCCGGACAATGGAGACCGCCTTCTCGATCAGATCTTCATCTTCATTCTCTTCCGGCTCGGTAAGAAGCTTCTCCCAGGGCGGCGCGTCAGTGGAGGCTTCCACTGTCTTCTGCCAGTGCGCGATGAGACGCTCGATCTCCATATCGGTGATCATGACGCCCTGGGCGCGAGCCGGGTTGCCCACCTCCGGGCTGAGAAACAACATATCGCCGCGCCCCAACAGGTTTTCCGCCCCGGTGGTATCCAGGATGACCCGGCTATCCACACCGGAGGCAACGGAAAACGCCAGGCGCGCCGGGAAGTTTGCTTTGAT
>DAITPI010000055.1:0-12169 GCA_036833655.1 Anaerolineales bacterium
CAGGAGCTGACTGGTCTCCCCACACGGCTGCTCAACGATGTACGCGCCATCACGAATGGCGAATGGCGATTCGGCGCGGGCCGAGGCATGGACACTGTCGCGGTCTTTGCAATCGGGACCGGCATCGGCGGCGGGCTGGTGCTCAACGGGCAGCTACACCTCGGCATCGGCGGGACCGGCGGCGAGCTCGGCCACATGACCATTGATTACAACGGCCCGGTCTGCGGTTGCGGCAACCGGGGCTGTGTGGAAGCCTACGCCTCGGGTCCTGCCATCATCGCCATGGGGCTGAAAGCTGTCACACAGGGACTGACCACCTGCCTCGGCGAGATGTGCGAATATGATCTTAACCGGATCACGCCGGAGCTGATCGCCCGCGCTGCCCGGGCAGGGGATGCCATCGCGATAGACATCTATGAGCGCGCCGGGCTATATCTGGGCCTCGCCGCAGCCAATATCTGCGTGTCTATCGGTCCGCGGCGGATCATCCTGGCCGGAGGGGTGGCGCAGGCAGGCGATCTGCTGCTCGAGCCCATGCGCCGTACCCTGCGTGAGCGTGTTACCGTGATGCCTGTGGACCAGGTCGAGGTGGTCCAGTCACAGCTCGGGAACAATGCGGGGGTCATCGGCGTCGCAAGCTGGGTGGCACAGGCAATATGATCCGTTGGGTCTCAGATCTCCCGGCAGTTGCACTGCCGTTTCAAGTTAGCCCGGCAGCTGCGCTGCCGGGCTAACTTGAACATCCACCGAATGTTATAATCCTCAAAATGCGTAGACAACAAGTCGTGCTGTTGAGCCTGGGGTTCCTGGGTCTTTGCCTGTTGGGGGCCGTGGTCTACAACCTGCCTCCGGTGCATGATCGCCTGGCATGGCGCGTGGACACCCTGCGCGTCGAGGTCCGCCGCATGATCAATCCTCCGGAGGAGGTGGTCTTTCAGCCGCAAGAGCAGGTGGAGGCGATCGTGGGAGCGACGCTGACTGCTATGGCACCCGTCGTCTCGGAGACGCCCCTTCCCGCGCTGACGGAGACCCCGCTGCCCTCGCCGGTCCCGAGCCCCACGCTTGGACCCATCCCGGCAGAAGTGGCGCTGACCGGCATCCGCCACGAATACCAGCAGTTCAACAACTGCGCCCCGGCAAGCCTTTCGATGATGCTCTCCTACTGGGGCTGGCAGGGCGACCAGTTCCAGACCCGCCTCGCCCTGCGTCCGAGCTTCGAGATCGACGATAAGAACGTCAACCCGTTCGAGGTTGTGAATTACGTGGAGCAGAATACCGACTTCGACGCGGTCTGGCGGGTGGGCGGGGACCTCGATACGCTCAAACGACTGCTTGCAGCCGGGTACCCGGTGCTGATCGAAAAGGGGCTGGATCCGCACGACGACGCCTGGCTGGGCCACTACCAGATCCTGAGCGGATACAACGATGCGAAGCGGCAATTCCTGGTCTACGACTCCTACGAGGGTCCGGCGGAAGCCTGGGGCGTCTCTTACGATGTGATCGCCCAGTTCTGGCGTCATTTCAATTACGTATATGTCGTGATCTTCCCCCCGGAGCGGGCGGCGCAGGTGGATTCGATCCTGCGCTCCAACAGCGACGCCCGGCTCAACTTCCAGCACGCCGCGAACCTGGCGCTGAGCGAGGCGAACAGCCTGACGGGCCGGGAGCAGTTCTTTGCCTGGTTCAATCGCGGCGCCAGCCTGGTCTATCTCCAGGATTACGCAGGCGCCGCTCAGGCGTATGACATGGCGTTCTCCCTCTATGCTGCTCTCCCGCAGGAAGAGCGTCCCTGGCGGTTGCTGTGGTACCAGGACGGTCCCTATGTCGCCTATTACAACACCGGTCGCTACCAGGATGTGATCAACCTGGCGCACAGCACGCTCGTGAACGTGGACAAGCCGGTGCTGGAAGAGACCTATTACTGGCGCGGGCTGGCAAAGGCGGCGCTGGGGGACCGGCAGGGGGCGATCGAGGATCTGCAGCGGGCGTACACCCTGAATCCCAACTCCACACCTGCAGGTGCCGAGCTTCAGCGCCTCAACGCCTCGGGCTTGGGCGGAGATGTGATCGATGGCCGGGCACAGAGCTAAGATACTCAAATCCACTTCCGATCTCGCGCCGGAGCAGATCCGCTCCCTTTACAACGGGTTCGATTCCCCCATCGTCCCGTTCGATTGCGGGAAGAAGTGCGCGCCCCATAACCTGGGCGGCAAGCCGTTCTGCTGCGACATCTGTCATGCCGTCCCGGCTGCCTATCGCAGCGAGTGGAGCTACCTCCGCCGGAGCACGGATCTCTGGCACAAGTGGCGCGGCGGCGAGTGCGCTGGCTCCTCCTCCGCGGATTTTGCCCGGCTGCAAGCAGACACGCCCGAGAACATGGTTCTTCTCGCCTGCCTGGGTCCGGACCGCTGCCAGCGTGACTTCCGGGCGCTCAGCTGCCGCCAGTTCCCATTTTTTCCCTACGTCACATCCGACTACCAGTTTATCGGCATGGCGTACGAATGGGAATTCGAGGCGAAGTGCTGGGTCATCAGCAACCTGGCGCAGGTCACGCAGCAGTACCGAGCGGAGTTCCTACGCACGTATGACCGCTTGTTTGCCCTGTTCCAGGAAGAATTCGAGCAGTATGCCTATCACTCGGATCGAATGCGCCTGGAGTTTGCCCGCCGCCGACACCGCTTTCCCTTGCTGCACCGCGAGGGCGGCTATTATCTCGTCAGCCCCGGGAGCGAGCGGCTGGAGCGCATTCATCCCGACCGTCTGCCGCGCTTTGGGGTCTATCGAGATCCTGGCAGGTAATGGCCTGCGCTCCCTCCCGGGAGTGCACGTGCTCCGTTCTAATATGACAAATGTCATCCGAATACAGGTCGAAAGCAACTTCCGCTGGGCGCTGGAATCCTTATAATCACGCCTGAAGGTAAGGGCGGGCTGAAACAACGGAGTTCACTGCAACCATCGCCGCACATCGAGCTCGCATTCAGCACAGGGAAGCCCACTTCCGCCCGCCGCACTGACTCGCCCTTACCATTCGGGAATCATCGACAAACAACTCGCTCTCAAGGCAACCCGTCACGAAAAAAGCCGCCCTTCCTGGAGGCGGCTTTTTCGTTGGAATACCACTAAAATCGGTTCACAGGTACGGCTAAACCCTCGACATATCTGCCCGGACGGAGGTGGGAGAGATACGCAGGTTGGTGAACGTGGAGTCGGCACTGGGCTCGACGACGAGCTTGATCGCTGTCCGCACCTTGTCGTCGATGGTCACATCGGCAAACTCGGGCACGCAGCTCACAAAAATCCCATCGTTTTTCAGGTAGCCGGTTGCCAGGATCAGGGCTTTCATTGCCTGGTTGATCGCCCCGGCGCCGATCGCCTGCACTTCCGCCCGGTGGTGCTCCCGGACGACACCGGCAATGGCGCCCGCCACGGCGGCGGTGCGTGAGTTTGCAGACACTTTGATCATGTTCATGCTGAGCCTCCTACAAGCTGGTTTGATCTGGATTTGCAGGTTCAATGTCCGATGGCGGAGGATTTCCGCCGTCCGTCCCGCAAAGTTAATATGAATGTATTCTATCGAGCGAGGCTGTAGAATGCTATAGGCGTGCACTTTGGAAGCATAGGCATTTGTACTCTTTCTTGAGGGGCGAACAAATCCGCGGCGGCTCGGGGGAGCTCGGCTTTGCGACGCTCTCTCGATTTGACTTGCGGGCAGTGGCGGAAAGGGGCTTTGATCTGTGGTGGAGCTACACCACCAAGACCACTGTCAACACCGGGGCGAGACGGCCACTCTTAAACGATTCGGCAAGTCGAGAGGGATCTATTAGGGTTCCTGGAGCACCTCGTTTTCAGACGTTTTTGTGGCTTGAAGCTGATCCTGCCAAAGCAGCGTTTCTTGGTCCCACCCACCCGCGGGTAATCAAGCCGCTGGACAGCACAAGTTAGAAAAAGCTGTTGAAGCAATCTCCATTGTCCGTTCTGGAGAGGCTGTATCAACCGTTGAATTTCTCCCATCTCTTGCGTTAAAATCATGCCACAAGAATTGGTTCTCAAAGGTCAAAGTCATGCCACTCGCAAAAATTGGGATCCTTGTGTTCATATTGCTGGAATCATCAAATGTTCTCGCACTGTATTTTGCTCCGGGTTCGAAGTATGCAAATGCAGTTGGCGTTTTTACCGCTTGGGAAAAATCCAAGCAGTATCCAGAAATCCATGATTTCATCAGATACCTTGTTTATTGGGTTGCTGGAGCAAAATTAATATTTCTCATGCTACTAGCGGTAGTTATCATATCTACTGATCTAGATCTCCAACGAATGAGTCTGTTGGCGTTGGCGATTGCAACGGCATCATTTTATTGGAGATTATTTCCTCTAATCAGGAAAATGGATAAGGCTGGGCAAATCAACCCCAAGAACTATTCCATTCATCTGGGGTCCATGATCTTGGTCTTTGTAGTGGTCTTTGTGACGGCGATTATTCTATAGAGATAAATGCCTGTATTCAAAGATATTCTCATTTCCCTTAGGCTCTCCAATACATCTTTTCTCTCTCATGCCAACGAGTATTTCAAAACAATACTTTAAGAATGAAATTGCAAAACCCTTCCATATGTGTCAGATACGAAAGTTAACAAGCTGCTCTTGCCTGTAAAGCGTGATATCTTGAGGTGAGCCAGCAGCAAGCCCGTAGTCATCTGATCGTGTTGTAAGAAAAGTCCATACGTTGCGCCGCGCGTTTGACGATCCGTGCAGTTAATCCTATGGAATACTCTCGCAAAGGAGGTAACTTGAGAAGATACCTAAAGGAATATAAGTGGTCCAATATTTTCGCTATGTTACGCAACCAAAAATTGGATCCTGAAATATGCACCGATGATTTTGAGGACCGTTTAGTCGTCATCACGGGTGCAACTTCCGGTATCGGCTATGTAACTGCAAAGAAATATGCTTCTCACGGTGCAGATATTCTATGTATCAATCGAAACGAGCAAAAATCAAAAGAATTGTGTGAAACCCTGAACAGCCAATATGGCACCCATTGCGCCTACTTGATTGCAGATTTCACAAGGCTGGCAGATGTCCATGTTGTTGCAAAGCAATTGGCTACACTAGACAAGAATATCGATGTTCTGATCCACAATGCTGGCGTCTTTGTTACCCGTAAGGTCTTCACAGCCGACAATCTGGAGATGGTCTTTCAGACAAATTATCTTAGCTCATTTATTTTGAATCATTACACGAAGGAAAAGTTTCTAACGCAAAGAAGGGGCCGCATAATATTCGTAAACTCCGAAGCACATAGGTTTGCCGTATGGGGCATAAATTTGGATGATCTTACCTGGGATAAGCATTCCTATTCAGGACTAAAGAGTTATGGCGCAGCAAAAACAGCCCAGCTGCTATCCATGATAAAACTGGCGGAATGTTTTACGAATACCAACGTAACCGTGAATGCCATGCACCCAGGGAATGTGAAGACGAATAGTGGCCACAATAATGGCGGACTTTACAAAATCCTAAAAAGGATCATTGTTGAGAGTACCGCGAAGCCTTTAGAAATCTCCGCAGAATCCCTATATTACCTGGGAGTTTCCAAAAAGGTGGAGAACATCACGGGTAAGTTTTTTAACCTCACAACGGAAGAAGAACCCGCCCCTCCTGCATTGGATAGGGAAACAGCAGAAAAATTATGGGTACTAAGTCATGAGTTAGGTCAATTGAAATGATAAAGGAAAAGAAAGAAATCGTCATTGTTGGCGCTGGCATGGCTGGATTAACCGCTGCAGCCTATTTGACCAGAGAAAATCACAGTGTCCTGCTGCTAGAAAAGAATAACAGAATCGGTGGATTACTGAATACATTTAAGGTTGATGGGATTTCGTTCGACACCGGACCAAGAGCTTTTGTAAATTCCGGTATTGTAAAACCCATTTTGAAAGATTTAGGTATAGATTGGGAGTTTTTGGAAAATAAGATTTCCATTGGCATTGCAGACAAATTGTTTAGCGTCGATTCAATGGATTCCCTAAATGAATACAGACGTATTCTGGTCAATCTGTATCCGGACAAGATTGCAGATATAGAAGAAATAATCTCTATCTCTTATAAGCTCTCTGAATACACAAAAGTCCTATATGAATTTGACAATCCTAATTTTGTGAATCTTATGAGTGACAAGAAGTTTATTTTCAGAAAATTGATCCCCTGGACAATCAAGTTCCTAAATGCTTTGAGAGCGCTGAATCAGTTCAGTCTACCCATGGAAGTATTTCTTAAGCGCCTTACTGATAGCCAGTCCTTAATCGATATATTGACCCAGCATTTTTTCAGGAAAACACCTACCTATTTTGCGTTGGGATATTTTTATGTTTATCTTGATTATTTTTACCCCAAAAGTGGAACGAGCGCTTTGCCGAATCTTCTTGGAGAGAAAATAGTAGAGTGGGGTGGAAAGATCAAATTGAACACCCGAATCGTAGAAGTCAATCCATCAGAATCGAAAGTCATAGACTTGGAAGGCAATCAATATTATTACGACTATCTGATATGGGCAGCCGATCTGAAAACCCTATATCGCAATATTAATCCCGTCGGACTAGACACAACATTGATCGACAAAATCGACGTTAAAACCCAGCACATTCTTTCTTCCAAAGGGGCTGAATCTGTCTTTATTTTGTTCCTTGGAGTGGATCGTCCAACGTCATATTTTCAAATGAAAGGCGGGGAGCATTTGTTCTACACTCCGTCAAAGAAAGGATTGGGAGAGACAAATCTGAGAGCGCGAGAAAAGCTTTTAGAAAATTTCGACAAGAAAACCAAGGATGAAATATTCGCCTGGGTCGACGATTTTTGTAACTTGAATACTTACGAAGTGTCTGTACCTGCTCTTCGGGATCCTACTCTTGCGCCGGAAGGGAAAACAGGGCTAATGATAAGTTGCCTTTCTGATTATGATATCTTTAAAAGAATTGAAGAAGCCGGTTGGTATGATGAATTTAAGAAAACAATAGAAGATCGTATCGTCAGAATTTTTTCTCAAACAATCTATCCGGGTTTAGCAGAGGATCTCTTGTTCAAATTTTCATCTACGCCCCTGACGATAAATGAAGTATCTGGGAGCTCTGAAGGAGCGATTACTGGCTGGTCTTTTGAAACGGACATTCCTGTGATTAGCAGGTTGAAAGATATCCCAAAATCTGTCTTAACACCTATTCCAAGAGTCCTTCAAGCCGGCCAGTATGCATATGCACCTGCGGGCGTACCCATTGCGATGTTAACAGGCTGGTACGCAACCCAAAAAATTACGAAACACTCCAGGAAACATAGAAGTAAGTTGCCAGGCTGATATTGACTTATTGGTAGTTATCGATGCAAGCAGGAGTCATTGCTTCTGATGTATGCCCAACATAACGTTCCAGGAAATTGTTCTGGAGTATCTGCAAGAAAGAATCTGATTCTGATAGCAACCTAACCCTGAAAAGACATCGCGCCCACTTTCGCAAACGACGCCGTCCAGCAATAGCATTTTCCCGTTTCCGGGCTTTGTTCTCGCCAGCCGCCGGTATTCCACACCTTCGGGCGGCTGCAAGAAGCACAGGTGTAGCCATGATTCTCCCCAAGGAACGCGACCCTCGCTTCATCACGATCCGCCGCGGGGGGACGCTCACAAACTCCGACCATAAGCTTCTCGCCCTGTGGGCGGCCGCCTGCGCAGAGCACGTCCTGCACTTCTTCGAGTCGGCGCAGCCCTCCGACCCGCGGCCCCGCCAGGCGATCGAGCAGACTCGGGCATGGGCGCGTGGCGAGATCACGATGACGCAATCCCGAACTGCTGCCGGTCACGCCATGGCAGCAGCCAGAGCATTGCGCGGAGCTGCGCGAGAGGCCGCATTTGCAGCCGGACAGGCTGCGGCAGTGGCGCATGTTGCTGCACATGAGTTAGGCGCAGCCGCCTATGCAATAAGGGCGGCGCGGGCAGCCGTCCTTCAAAGTGAACGGGACAAGGCAGGTCGCCTGGAGTGTCAATGGCAGCATGAGCAGCTGCCGGATGCGATTCGCGATCTTGTTCTGGACGATCAGCGGTTACGGAACGAGATCTGCTGGTCGGCATTCGACTGCTGACGGGCGTGGAGAATTGTCTGCACTGCCGATCAAAGCGTGTACCTGCTCTGGGGTACGCGCCTCGTTCTTTGGCATTTCATGGCTGTCGTCTGCTCCCGTTTCTACGGCAACTCACCGCCCTCCTGCCACGAAGGCTAGCCGTTGGGCCGGCCTTCATGATACTGCGCAATTTAGGGTATAGATTCAGCGATCCGTATGAGATCTTTTCTCCAGATCGCTGGTGACTTGGTGGCTAACTCAAAGGTCATTTCGTCCGATTCCCAGATCAGGAACAGCGCCTCGGGGTCGCGATTATCGTACTTCACTCGATACGGATTCCAATCCTGGATTGGGTCCGAAAGATCCATCAGCATTTGAAAATCGGGGAACAAAAGGGCAGGCTGATCATGGACCGTGACAAGTTCTGGTTGGTATTCAGAACCCACCGCGAAATAGCTCATGCGCGCGCAGTCTGACCTTCTGGCTCCCGATTCCCACAACTCGCCATTTGGACAGGTCCCTTTCGAAATATGGAGTTGGATGCTGTTGCCATGCGTGTTTTTCCATTCAACTAGCGCCGCATACGACTTGTCCATCTCCTTCACGGAAGCGAAGAGGGCCGCGCGTTCTTGCAGCAGATAGCCAGATGGAAGCCAGGTTGGGAGCTTTGCCAGGTCGGAAATCTCATCAGGATGTACAGGTGTCCAAATAACAGCGTAGGTTTCGCCTTTCCCTTGAGCCGCCGGAACATCATCATCGACCCAAACGGTTGTGCCGCGCACAATAATCGTCTTAATGATATCGGTCACTGCTGCACGAGCGGCAGGTGAAATCGCTAGGGCCAGGCCGAACGCCAGGCTTAAAGCTATCGATACGAGAACCATCCGCTTTGCCACAGGATGCCGGTTTATGAAGTCCCGGGGTTTCCCACCGTGATTTCCGCCACTATAGGAAGCCTGGATTAATCTTTCGCGCAAGCTCCTGGCAAACTCCGATTTGGGTTCTTCATATAACTGATACAAGAATTCATCGCTCATGACAATCATCCCATTTTCTTCGTAAAACTGCGATAGTACGATGCAAGATGCTGCCCACATTACTCTCCGAAAGTCCCGTTACCCTGGAGATTTCGCGGTTAGAAAGCCCCGCACCGTATTTCAAAGCCACCAAATCATGATCCCGTTCTGGCAGCTCGAAAAGGAGCCCTTGCAGGAGCACTTTATCCTGTTGTTCCTCGAAGCTCCGCTCAACATCCAATGCAGATGACAGTTTCTCATCGTCCCGGAGGAACATCTCTTCATGTTGCGTTACCTTGTTCCTGCGAAGGTATTCCCGGAAAACGTTCCGAGCGATACCCAGCAGCCAGGTTCCGGGCGAAGCAAGCCTGGTATTGTATTTACTCCGAGCTTTCCATGCGCGCTCGAATGTTGCCGCGGTTAGGTCCTGTGCAACTTCGCGATTGCATACCTTATACAGAAAGTAGTTATAAATCCGTCTGAGTTCGGATTGGTAGACCGCCTCCCAGTCTATGAACTGGGACTTGTTTCGCAGCAAACCCAGGATTCCGCCTTGTTCCGTCATCTCATTTATATATTGATAGTGGAGCAAAAAGTATCACAAGCAGATGGCAAATTCGAGTAAGATTATAAAACCACCCCCCAATTGCAGTTCGACATTCTTCTTCTTTTCTGGAGGCATTCTGAAATATGGAAAAGCAACCGTCGGGAATCAAACTGGAATCATGGCTGGTCTCCGCAGGTCGTGTAGCTGACCCCGGTGCTCCGCTAAACGTGCCCTTAGTTCCGGCATCAAACTTTATCATTGGCAAGGGACGTGAGTATTCACGCGATGACGGTACGCCGACCTGGGAGGCGCTGGAAGAAATTGTAGGGGGCCTTGAGTCTGGAAAGTCTGTGGCGTTTGCCTCTGGCATGGCTGCCATCGCTGCAGTGTTCGACCAGCTTGTTTCAGGTGCTGTTATCGTGCTGCCAGACGATTGTTATCAAGGTGTTGCGGGTTTAGCCACAGCAGGTGCCCAAAGACAGCGTTGGACAGTTCATCGAGTTCCAGTGGATGACACAGAAAGCTGGATTCGGCTATGCAGCAATGCCGATTTGATTTGGCTTGAATCTCCTTCGAACCCCCTGCTAACCGTAGCTGACCTTGAGGCAATATGTACCGCGCCACGCAAGCCTGGGACTATTGTAGCGGTGGACAACACTTTTGCCACCCCCATGAATCAAAGACCGCTTGATTTTGGAGCCACAGTATCTCTGCAATCGGCGACTAAATTTATCGGTGGTCACTCTGATTTACTGGCAGGTGTTGCTACCACCCGGAACGATACTTTCTGGCGTGCGCTGAGAAAATCTCGCGAACTGACCGGTGCAACGCCGGGGACGCTCGAATCCTTTCTCGCCGTTCGCGGTGCCAGGACACTTGCGCTTCGTTTGCAGCGTTCCCAGCAAACAGCAATGACCCTCGCGGAGCGATTCGAGAAGCATCCCTCTGTTACGCGTGTGCGCTACCCTGGCTTGCCCTCGCATCCAACTCACGTTGTGGCCAAACGGGTGCTAAAAGGATTTGGAACGATTATTTCATTTGATGTACTTGGAGATGCCAAAGTAGCAGACAAGATCTGCCAAAATATCCGGCTTGTCCGCCATGCCACCAGCCTTGGCGCTGTGGAATCCACGATGGAAAGAAGAGCTGCAATTCCGGGGCAGGAGCATCTCCCACCCACACTTCTTAGACTGAGTGTTGGCATTGAAGATGCTGAGGATCTCTGGGATGATCTCAGTGCAGCAATACGTTACGCAACTTCCTGATAAAGGTGGGCTCATGTATATTCCAAAATACTATCGCGAAGAAGATCGTCAAAAGATTCTGGGTTTTCTCAAACAAAATAATTTTGCCGCGCTGGTTACCTTTGATGGCGAAAAGCCAATCGCCACTCATACTCCTGTGGAAATCGTTGAATCAGAGAATGGCTGGACAATCTACGGGCATCTCTCACGCGCAAATCCTCAGAAAAAGACGTTTGGCGCGCATGAAGCATTGCTCATATTTCAAGGTGCTCATACGTATATTTCTGCACGCTGGTACACCGAAGTTGATGTGCCAACCTGGGATTACATGATCGTGCATGTTTATGGAAACGTTCGGGAAATTCGGGGCGATGAATTGTATTCCGTCCTCAGCCGTCTGGTGGAAAACCACGAATTGAATACATCCTATCGTCTTGAAGGACTCCCACAGGATATGGTGCAGAAAGAGATCAAGGGCGTTTTCGGCTTTGCCATGGAGGTTACTCGTATAGACGCTGGTTACAAACTGAGCCAGGGAAAGACCCAAGAAGAACGCACGAATATTGTTAGTGAACTTGAAAAACGCGGCGACGAGGATTCCAGAGTCACCGCAGAAGCTATTCGTAGGCAAAGCGAAAAATAGGAAAAACCTGTGTTTAGAGAAATGGAAAGGAACATGGGATTTCACGAAAACGACTATGGATCTAAATTCGGGCACACTCCATCCTCAGTATCCTGCATACCACTCTCTCCGAATTAATTCTGCGTATTATGTCAAACCACACTACCAGACTCAAGCCTGCCATGCTTCCTGGTTATGGCTTTCCCCGGCTCCGAACCGGGTCCGCGCGTCTACGCTCATCCACGTCAATTAGCGCAGATCGGCGGACATGGCTGTTGCCAGTCCGGATCTCGGGAAGACCCTGCTCCGGTGAGCCGCAGCCTTCCAGTAACTGTGACATTCTCTGGTAAAGAAGAACGGAGGTGTCGGAATGAAAACTACGAGGACCATTCTTCTCTCAGGCGCCGGGTTCCTGCTCGCGGCATTGTTGATCCAGCTCGTTCCCTACGGGCACGATCATTTCAATCCACCCGTAGTGCGCGAGCCCACCTGGAGCTCGGCGCAGGCACGGGCGATCGCCAAACGAGCCTGCTTTGACTGTCACAGCAATGAGACGGTCTGGCCGTGGTACAGCAACGTCGCGCCCATGTCCTGGCTGATCTACCGGGATGTCTCCCTGGGACGCGAGCACTTCAACT
>DAITPI010000055.1:12179-14798 GCA_036833655.1 Anaerolineales bacterium
CTCCCGCAGGGCGAGGGGGAAGGCGAAGAACACCAGCACGGCGGCGACGTGATCCGCGAGATGCTGGAGGCAGGCAAGATGCCGCCTGCGCCGTATCTGCTGCTTCACCCCGAGGCGCACCTGTCTGAAGCGGAACAGCAAGTCCTGATCGAGGGGATCCCCGAGCCCGGACACGAGTAGAGCTCTGGTGCCCGCTGAGACCCTGGCGCAGGGCGAGGCGCTGATCCTGCCCGTCTGCGCCGGGGTGGCAAGAATCAAGAACCTGCGTCTCTTGTAGCACCGGCTTTTCGGGAACGCGCATAGAGCCACGGTTGTGCTTCCTGTTGCCTGGGCAGATGTGGCCTGTTAGCCGGTCTGTGGGCGGTTGCCCATTACCACGCGCCAGGCAATTTCCAGCAGGGCTTCCTGTTCCGAGCTGGAAAGGCGTTCTTCTTTGTGGAACGCGTTGAGCAAGCGTTCAAGGTCTGATAGAAGAATTTCCCCATGCCGGATCATGTTCTCGATCGCGGCATATGAGTCAAATCTCTCCATTTGTTGTTCGACTTCTACATCGGATGCCGATCTCTCCATACTCTGGCACGAAAAGAACACGTGCCAAGACCCTGTTGTAGGATTGTAGATGACAACTCTGTCCGTCGGGGTAGCCTCTGTTCCCTACTGGTGGTTCAGGATGATCTAGAGGTTCTGGCGACCGCTGCCAATGGCATGGAGACGACCCGGGAGATCCATTCGTTCTGCCGCAAGACGCCCGTGCTGATGCTCTTGGTTCACGCTACCGCCGCATACATTCAGAGTGCCCTGGATGTGGGGGCAACTGGAAACGTGCTGAAGGATGATGTTCCGATCGACCTCCTGGTGGCGATCCGCGCCGTTGCAAGAGACAGCCGCTATTTTAGCCATAAGGTCACCAGTATCGCCCAGAAATATCTGGTTGGTGGACGGAACCTTAGATGGCAGGCAAGGGATTGAAACCCACGCGGTGTATAGACTGAAAATCGGTTGTAAGGTACCGAAAGGTCGAATTGTTGTAGAATATGGATGCTCGTTCTCAGGGTGCCCCCCTCACCCTGAGGACGAGCATTTTTCCTTTCTCCTGGTCTCATGCAGATTCCATGAGCATTTGTCAGGAGCGTTGGCCCGACTTGAAGACGGCCATCCGTCAGCGTGGCATGTGGCAGCTGGTGACACCCTCCGAATACAGGACCGCTGTGATTCCCGATGAGATCCTCAAGCTCAATGCTACCCAATACGCGCTCGACCTGCTCATGGCTGCCAGCCTGATGGTCTGGGAACAGGCATGGTTTGCTTTTGGCTCAGCCCTGGTGACAGGGGTCGACTGCCGCTCTGCAAAGGGGATCGCAATGCAGACGAGCAGAGTGCAGCCCAGACGAGGCGGCAAGAACCTGAAGATTTCGCGTGTCGACTGCGGTTCTTGACATGCACCTCAAACCCCCGCTCGACGAGGGGATAAGCGTGGAGGCATGTAACATCGTTGTCTGCTCACCGTCAAGCAATGTATTACAATTGCCGTCCAAGAAAATTTACTGGTAGAAAGGAAACCTGCCTATGACCCCTGCCTGGTCACGAACTCCCCCCCTGATCCAACGACATCCGAACAACCCGATCCTCACTGCCGCGGATTGGCCCTACCGGATGAATACCGTCTTCAACCCTGGCGCCACCATGCTTGCCGATGGGACCACCCTGCTCCTGTGCCGCGTCGAAGATATGCGCGGTCATTCCCATTTGACAGTTGCCCGCTCGAAGGATGGTATCACCAACTGGGAGATCGACAGCGAGCCCACCCTGGCAGCCGATCCTGCCAACTATCCCGAAGAGCTCTGGGGGATCGAAGACCCGCGCATCACCTATGTCCCTGAGCTGGAGCAATACGCCATTCTGTACACCTCCTACTCCCGCGGCGGACCCGGCGTCTCGATGGCGCTGACCAAGGACTTCCGCACCTTCGAGCGCCTGGGTGTCGTCATGCCGCCCGAGGACAAAGATGCAGCCCTGCTGCCGCGCCGGATCAACGGAGAGTGGGCGCTCATCCATCGCCCGGTGGGCTTTATGGGCGCGCACATGTGGATCTCCTTCTCCAACGATCTCAAACACTGGGGCACGCACAAGCTTATGCTCGAAGCGCGGCGGGGCGCCTGGTGGGACGCCAACAAGATCGGCCTGTGCAACCCGCCCATCGAGACGCCGCAAGGCTGGCTGGTGATCTACCACGGGGTCCGGACCACCGCTTCCGGGTCGCTCTATCGACTCGGCTTGGCGCTCTTCGACCTGGATGCGCCCCAGAACTGCCTGATCCGCGGCGACGAGTGGATCTTTGGTGCGGAAGAGGACTACGAGCGCATCGGCGATGTCGGCAATGTCGTCTTCCCCTGCGGGCACGTAGTGGACGCAGACGGCGACACGCTGCGTATCTATTACGGCGCGGCCGATCACTATATTGCCCTGGGCACCACCCGGATCAGCGCCCTGCTCAACTGGCTGGATACTCACGGACGGACCTACGTTGTCCGGCGCCGCGATGACGAGCAGGGACCCTATCTGAATCACGAGCAGAGGATGTAGAGCTCCAGCGCAACCGGAATAGAAAGCGGCGGATCC
>DAITPI010000056.1:0-14676 GCA_036833655.1 Anaerolineales bacterium
GGTGTTCGCCGAGCAGGTCCACTCCGCGGTCTGGATGTGGGCGCTTCTGTATTGCTATTCGCTTCGGATCTATTTTGACTTCAGCGGCTACACAGATATCGCCATTGGTCTGGGCCGGCTGGTGGGTGTGCGTTTGCCGGAGAACTTTGCCTCGCCTTATCTTAAGCCCAACCTCACGCAGTTCTGGAACTCTTGGCACATGACGCTGACCCAGTGGTTCCGCAGTTATTTCTTCAACCCGCTGACCCGCGCCATGCGTTCAGGCGACCGGGCGGTCCCGCCCGTCCTGATCATCCTGGTAGCGCAGATCGCAACGATGGTGCTGATCGGTCTGTGGCACGGCGTCACCACGGGATTTGTACTGTGGGGCCTCTGGCATGGCGTTGGGCTGTTTATCCAGAACCGCTGGAGCGATTATATGAAAGACCATACACCTGCCTGGGGCAGGACGCCGGCGGGGCAGGCATTTCTGCGCTACTCCGGCATATTCATCACGTTCAACTTCGTCTCGCTTGGATGGCTGTTCTTCTCGTTATCGACGCCTGCCCGGGTCTGGGGAGTGATGGCTGTCCTGTTTGGTGTGGCATGAATTCCGAAATTAACCCGCGGCGTGTCCTCATCAAGGCGTTGGTGCTATTTGTCATCGTGAATTTCCTTTTCGTGCTGGTCGATGCCCGGGTGGCTCGTGTCTCTGCTTACAATGCAATTTTCCCCGGGCGGACGCGGCTTCCTTTTGGGATCAGTGGCGATCCGTTCACGGTCACCGTGGATCATGTGGATGCCATGTTTGCTTCTCACCTGATCGCAGCGCCCAAGCAATCCGATGAATTCCGCGTGGCATTGATCGGCGACTCGGCGGTCTGGGGCGAGGACCTGGGCGCGTACGAGGTGATCTCCGAGCAGTGGAACCGGCACAATTTCCAGTGTGGCGATAAGCGCCTGCGCGCTTATAACCTCGGTTATCCCCATCCGTCTATCGTCAAAGACCTGATCATCCTGGAGAAAGCGACTGAGTATCAGCCCGACCTGATCATCTGGTTCGTGACTCTGAATACTTTGTTTTCACAACGGATCAACCCGTTCCTGACGGCCAACCACGAACAGGCAGCCGCGGTGCTGACCACGTATGATATCGCCTTCAACCAGAGCAGGAAATTTGTCGAAACAGAACCCAGTCTCTGGGAAAGGACCCTGATCGGTCGCCGGTCGAACCTGGCGCGCCAGATCAAGCTGCAGTTGCTTGGCATCATTTGGACGGCGACGGGCGCCGATACCAACACGCTGGCGCCTGACGAGCCGCCAAGCTTCAACATTGATGACGATCCGCGTTATCGCGGTATGCAGCCGCCCGACGATATCCAGCCTCAGTTGCTGTTGAGCGCCCTGGCTGCCGGCAATAAGATCGCAGATCCGGTCCCGGTTCTGATCGTCAACGAGCCGATCTTTGTCGCGCCCCAGGCGAATGAGATGGTACGGTACAATGCTGTCTACCCACGCTGGGCGTATGACCAGTATCGCGAAGCTCTCGCAGCACAGGCACAACGCTTTGGATGGAGCTATCTGGACCTGTGGAACACCGTTCCGCCCGAATTTTTCTCCGATACGGGCTTGCATCTGTCCGTGGCTGGAGAGCGGCTGCTGATCCGGCAGATCGATCCGGTATTGGTTAGCGTTGGCTGTGAGACAAAACCATAATAAATGGAAGGGATTCCCTGTGACCGAGACGATTATTCCTATCCTTGAAAAATACCTTGCCGAGCAAATCCTGAAACAGCCAAACCGGAAAATTGCCGCAGGCGAGGCGCTCATCTCCAGTGGCTTGATCGATTCGTTCAGCCTGATGGATCTGGCGCTTTTTGTGGAAGATACCTTTGGTGTGCGGATCGAAGACACCGAGCTCAATGCCAATACGTTCGATACTCTCTCGCAGCTGGCATCCCTGATCGAGTCCCGCAAGGCATGACCACCTTCCTCCAGCAGTTAAGGGTGCTCCATGCCCGGATTCCGGAACGTGCCGCCGTGACATTACAGTTCGCCGGTCGCGAAGATGTCGCGCTGTCCTATGACCAGCTCCTGTGCGGGTCCGCGGCCTATGCCCGGACTCTGGAGCGCGAGGGCATCCAGCCGGGCGATGTGGTTGTGTTGATCCTCCAGCATGGCGAGGACCTGGTCTATGCGTTCTGGGGCTGTATTCTGCACGGGGCCATCCCTTCGATCATGCCGTTCCTGACCGAGAAGCTCTCTCCCGAGCGGTACCGGGCGGACCTGTCTGCGCTAATCTTTGTTACCAAACCGGCTGGCATCGTCACCTACCCGGAATTCGAAGTCGAGGTTCGCTCCGCGCTGAAACAGGGTGACTCGGTCCGTGCGGTCATTGCCACAGACCGGGTCGAGCGCCAGGCGGCCCTGGACTTTGACGCTCTGCGAGGCTTCGAACGGACTCCGGAGGATATCGTCCTGCTACAGCACTCCTCCGGCACGACCGGGTTGCAGAAGGGTGTGGCGCTCGCTCACGCGGCGGTCTTCAACCAGCTCCGCTCGTACGGCAACTCGCTCGCACTCTCAGAGGGAGACGTGATCGTCTCCTGGCTGCCTCTTTATCACGACATGGGGCTGATCGCGGGCTTTCTCATGCCGATCCTCTCGGGGACTCCGTTGGTGCTGATGTCCCCGTTTGACTGGGTGCGCGCGCCGTACCGGTTGCTGCAGTCCGTGTCGAGATTCCGCGGCACGCTGATCTGGCTGCCCAATTTTGCCTATAACTTCTGCGCCCAGAAAATCCGTGACCGTCACATCGAGGGCGTGGATCTATCCTCACTGCGGGCGGTGATCAACTGTTCGGAGCCGGTCCGCTGGGAGAGCCATCTGGCATTTTACGAGCGCTTCAAAGATTACGGCATGAAGCTGGAAACGCTGCAGACCTCCTACGCAATGGCAGAGAATGTCTTCGGGGTGACCCAGAGTCAGTTGGGGCAACTGCCATTCGTCGAGGAGATCGACCGGGAGGCGTTCATGACGGCGCGTCTCGCCCAGGAACCGTCCGACGGGCGTCCGGCGATGAAGATGATGTCGTCCGGGCAGCCGCTCGAGAATGTGCAAGTGAAGGTCTTCGATGAAAGTGGCAATGAAGTGCCCGAGCGCGTGATCGGCGAGCTTGCCCTGAAAAGTGACTGTATGCTCACCGGTTACTTCAATCGCCCCGACCTGACCGATAAAGCATTTCGGGATGGCTGGTACCTGACGGGCGACTACGGCTACATCTCCAAGGGGGAGGTGTTTGTCTCTGGCCGCAAGAAGGATATGATCATCGTGGGCGGCAAGAACATCTACCCGCAAGACCTCGAGTCGCTAACCTATGAGGTCCCCGGAGTCCATGCCGGGCGCTCGGTGGCGTTTGGCATGTTCGATGAAGGCCAGGGGACCGAGGATGTGGTTATCATCGCCGAAGTCGACTCGGAGGATCCCGGAGAACAGCAAAAGATCGCGGATGCGATCCGGTTGCATGTGACCAAGAACTCCGCGATCGCGCTGCGCTATGTCAAGGTGGTCGGTCCCAAGTGGATCTTGAAGACGTCCAGTGGAAAGACCGCCCGTTCTGCCAACCGGGAAAAGTTTCTGCGTGAGCTGCAGGAAGAGACCCGAGCCTGAGAGATCGTACAATGTCTGCGGCAGAGCTTGTTGAACGCGCGGCGCAGGCGGCGCGCCTCGGGAGGAAAGAGGAGGCGCGCGATCTGTTGATCCAGGTCGTGGAGGATGATCCCCGGAATGAGAGGGCATGGATCGGGCTCATTGGCCTGGTCGATTCCCCGGAAGATCGCATCACAGCCTGTGAGAATGTGCTCACCATTAATCCAACAAACGAGAAAGTGCGCTCGTATCTGGCTCAGCTTCAGCGGCAACACCCGTCTTCATCGCAGGAGAGAACTATCGCAGAGGCAACCAGCCTGCTTGACCAGGCGCGTCGGCATGCCCGGGACAAGGATCTGGAAACGGCTTTGCAGCTTGCCCGGCAGGCGACAGAGAAACACGCGGCCCTGGAAAAGGCCTGGTCCTTTGTCGCTCGATTTTCGCCGGATGCCGAGGAAAGATTCCGGGCGTTGGAGACAGCTTACCAGCTCAACCCATCCAACCTGAAAACGGTCGCCGCTCTGAAAGAGGCTCAGCATGCGAGGTCCAATCCGATGGAGGCGGCGCGGCACCTGGAGCAGCTGGGCAAATTCGATGAGGCGCTGAATGCCTATCGCGATCTGGCTGCCAAAGCCAGGAATTCCCGCGAGTTCGATCATATCTATCGACAGATTGTCCGCATCGAACGGCTGCAGGAAGAGAAGATCCGGTACGTGGCTCCCACGACCTCCATCCTGCGCCTGACAGTCGGGTGGCCCCTGTTGTATCTGAGCCTGGCACTCGTCCAGGTGGGGCTCAACCCGTTTGCGCACCCAGCCTGGTATTTGTGGCTGGGACTGCCCTTTGTGGTCCTGGGCAGCTTTCTGCTCTCCATCGCGGAAATCCGCTCGCGGCATGTGTTCTGGCAAAAGGTTTTCGATGAGCACGGCGATGCGTCCACGTTTGCACGTCTGGCGGCGGCGACAGCCGGCTGGTTTCTGATCCTGATCCCCCACGTCTTGCTGCTATTTGATTCTCTGAATCGCCTGCGGTACTTTACTATCCCACCCATGCCTTTTTAGGTTAAAACGATGCTGCCGCTTAACGATACCGAGCCGAACCGTTATTCTTTCTTTCCGATCATGACAGTCATCCTGATCGTCGCGAATTGTTTCATTTACTATCTGCAGATTTTTGTTGTGGGGGAGAATTACTGGCCCTTCTTCATGAAGTATGCCACAACGCCTTACCTGATCCTCAATGCGAGGGGCGCGGGTGCGCTTTCGAATGTGACTGCTATGTTTCTGCATGCCAACCTGGTCCACCTGCTTGGCAACATGCTTGCGTTGTGGGTCTTTGGACGGCGGGTCGAAGATGCCTGTGGTCCCTGGCGCTTCCTGGCTTTTTATCTCCTGGCGGGCACCTGGGCGCACATTCTTTTCACCATCGTGCAGCACGACTCGCGGATCCCCGGGATCGGCGCGAGTGGAGCGATCTTCGGCTTGATGGGCGCGTACCTTCTGTTGTACCCCGGCGGCCGGATCCGCACACTGGTCTTCATCAGTTTTGTGCCGCTCTGGCCCCGCATCCGGGCGATCTGGGTGGTCCTGTATTTCATCGGGATCCAGATCATCCCTGCGATCCAGATCCTGCTCCGAAAGGCAGACTACAGCGTCAATCACTGGGCCCATCTGGGCGGTTTCTTCTCTGCGGTATTCATCCTCTTGTTCTTACGCCCCGAGGCATTTGCAAGATATGTCAGCGATACTGTGGTCTAGCAGGCGTTAAAGAAAAGAGCGGATCGAGGATCCGCTCTTGTGCTTCCTGGGCTCTCGCTTACCCGCCGGTGGGAAGGCGCTTCTTCATGGTTCGATCCAAAATCTCTTCCTGCTCGCGTGAGATGCTGGGCTTGGCACGCTTCACCTTATAGGCCCTATCTGCGTTTGCCTTGTCCAGGGCCTCCTGCCAGGCGATCTGCATGGCGGTCATCTCAGGCTCTTTGTCTTCTTCCTGCACCGGGACTTCCGCGGTTTCCTTCTTGGGTCCGCGCTTGCCGGCTTTCTTCGGTTCCTTCCTGGCAGGCTTGAATTCCTCGATTTCCGGCTCGAGGGCTTTGATGCTCAGCTTGATCTGTTTCTTCTTGCGGTTGACATCCAGCACCTTGGCTTCGACCTCATCGCCTTCCTTGACGATCTCGCTGGGCGTCTTTACGTAGCCATGTGCCAGCTCGCTGACATGCACCATACCCGGGCGTTCGGCGCCAATATCTACAAACGCGCCGTAGGCCTCGAGGCGGACGACCTTGCCCTTGACGACCATGTCCGGCTCGATCTCTTTCCACTCGAGGGCAAGCGGCTCGATCATCGTCAGCTCGATGCGATCTTTCTTGACGCGGCGGACCCAGACATCCACATCCTGGCCTTCCTTGATCACGTCTTCTACTTTGTTGACAGGATC
Organism: Anaerolineales bacterium; assembly: GCA_036833655.1. GTDB lineage: Bacteria > Chloroflexota > Anaerolineae > Anaerolineales > Villigracilaceae > Defluviilinea. The sequence goes on from DAITPI010000056.1 coordinate 6,064, forward strand.
TCTGCTCAACTGCGAAATGTGAATGACACCCGGAATACCTTGGCCTACTTCCACCAGTGCCCCCGCTAACGTCGTCTTCAGTATCTTTCCACTTAGTTTGGTTTTTGGTTCAAGCGCCGTTCCCGGCGCCATGCTATCTGTTGTCATGGTTTTACTCCTACGAGATTGAGATAATGCCAAGGATTAATTATACCTATAGCAGAAGGTTACGTCAATGTGAAATCTGTCTCAAGACATTAGACATTTCTCCTGTCTGATGTCTGTGCGCGTGAACGATCCTGGATGCCCGGGCGTGCTGGCTACATCTCAGGAAAAGACGAATCTTAAATTCCTTGACTTGCACCGGACATGTAATGTATATTCGGGGCATTCCCATGTCGATTTCGGAAAAAGAATCGGAAAAGTATGTACAATTTCGACAAAATTGATGTAAAAATTGTCAATCTCCTACTTGACGATGGGCGCATGCCAGCCTCAGAGATTGCCAGGCGCATCGGCGATATCTCAGAGCGCGCTGTTCGCTACCGGATTGACCGCATGGTCAATGAAGGCGTGGTACGTATCAGCGCGGTGGCCAAGCCGCAAGCCTTCGGGCTGACCACGATCGCCGATATCTGGATGGAGGTCGAATCAGATCGCATCCTGGACGTTGCCAGAAAGATGGCTGAGTTCGACAACGTCAGCTATGTCGCTTGCGGGATCGGCGAGTCTGATGTAAGCATCCAGGTTGTGGCGAGAGATACAGCTGAGATCTATCACTTCGTCACGGAGGTTGTCCGCAAAGTCCAGGGGGTGCGCAAGACCACCACCTCGATCGTGCCGCTGATTCTCAAAGACGTATATCAGTGGCGTGTGCCGGAACGCATCATGGAAGAGATCACCGAAAAAGAAACATCGGCGACAACAGACTAGTTTATCTGGAGGAGATTCATGTTTGGTCCAAAGACGCTTGCGCTCCAACAACGTGCTCGGGAGGTGCTGCCGCTCGGGGTGAATTCGAATTTCAGGTTCTGGGGGGACAACATTACACCGTATGTGGACAGGGCAAAGGGCGCCTATCTGTGGGATGTGGATGGAAAGAAGTACATCGATTATCGCATGGCATTTGGTCCTATTATTCTGGGACATTCCTATGAGGACGTCGATCGGAAAGTGATCGAGGAGATCCAGAAAGGCCTGCTGTTCGCGATGACGGGGGAGCTCGAGGTGGCGGTCGCGGAGATGATCGTAGAGATGTCGCCCGCCGTCGAGATGGTCCGTCTGGCGTGCTCGGGCACCGAGGCGACCATGCATGCCATCCGCGTGGCACGGGCATACACGGGACGTGATCTCATTCTTAAGTTCGAGGGCAATTATCACGGCTTCCACGATCACACGCTGTGGTCCACGTACGCACCTGTGGAAGCCTATGGGAACCGCCGCAGTCCCATCCCGGTGCCAGCCTCCTCGGGCATCCCAAAATCCATGCGGGAATTTATTATCACGCTGCCATTCAACGACTTCGAGGGCTTCGAGCGCGTCATGCGCTCCTATGGCGAACAGATCGCGGCTGTGATCACGGAGCCATGCCAGGGAAACTGTGCGGCGATCAACCCGCAGGACGGATTCCTGGATCTCGTCCGCAGCAAGACGGAAGAGTACGAATGTGTCTTCATTTTGGATGAGGTGAAGACCGGCTTCCGGATCGCCAACGGCGGCGCCCAGGAATATTACAACCTGCAACCCGACCTGGCGACGTATGCCAAAGCGCTCGGCAACGGCTATCCCATCGCTGCCTTTGGCGGAAAGAAAGAGATCATGTCCATCATCGGGCAAGGTGTGGCGCAGGGTGGTACGTATACAAACAACAAGCCCGGTGTGGCGGGCGCGTATGCCACCTTGAGCCTGCTCAAGTCAAAACCGATCCTTAAGACCATCGAGGCGCGCGGGCAGCGCCTGATGAACGGCTTGAAGGAGATCTTCGAGGAGAACGACATCCCGGTGGTGATGACGGGCTACCCTGCCATGTTCTCGTTCTCCCTGGGCGTGGACTCGGTCACTTGCCAGCGCGACTGGGCGGACAGTGACCATGCCCTGTACCTCGAGCTTGCCGAGCGAGCCATCGAATGCGGCGTGATGCCCGATCATGACGCGCGCGAGCCCTGGTTCCTGTGTTATTCGCACAGTGAGGCGGATATCGATGAGACGCTCAACGTCTATGCAGAAATTGTGAAGCAAGTGAAAAAGTAGACAGGTACATGGGCCGCCAAGCGGAACCTGCGTACCAGACCCGGAGATTCCATGACCAAACTGACATCGAAGGAGATCGTCGATCTCAACAAGGAATATACGTTCTATTCCTGGTCCAATCAGGGACAGGTAAACCCCATCCCGATGGTGCGAGGCGAAGGTGCGTATTTTTGGGATGCGGATGGGAAGCGTTACCTGGACTTCGCCTCCCAGCTGGTCAACACGAACGTCGGCCACCAGCATCCCAGGGTGGTCAAAGCCATCCAGGAGCAGGCGGCGAAGCTGACCTTTGCCAGCCCGAGCATGGCGACCGAGCCACGCGGGCTGCTCGGTAAGAAACTGGCGGAGATCACGCCTGGAGATCTGAAGAAAACCTTCTTCACCCTCGGCGGTGCAGAGGCGAACGAGAACGCTATCAAGATCGCGCGTTTTTATACCGGAAGGCACAAAATCCTGGCGCGGTACCGCTCCTATCACGGGGCGACCCACGGCGCCATGGCGCTGACAGGCGATTACCGCCGTCTACCGGTCGAGCCAGCCTTGCCAGGCGTCGTCCATTTCCTGGACCCGTATTGCTACCGCTGCCCATTTGGCTGGACGCGGGATACATGTCACCGCGAGTGCATCCGGCATGTGGAAGAGGTCATCGAGCATGAAGGTCCGGATCAGATTGCAGCCATCTTCCTCGAGGGCGTGACCGGCACGAACGGCCTCATCATTCCGCCAGACGACTACTGGCCTCGAATACGCGAGATCTGCGATAAATATGGAATCCTGCTGGTCTCCGATGAGGTGATGAGCGGCTGGGGCCGCACCGGCGAATGGTTTGCCGTCGATCACTGGGATGTGGTTCCGGATATCATCACCACGGCTAAGGGTATCACCTCCGGTTATATTCCTTTGGGCGCGGTCATTGTGCGGGAAAAGATCGCGAAGTTCTTCGACGACAAGGTGCTCTACGCCGGGTTGACGTACAACGGTCATGCCTTAGCCTGTGCCGCAGCCCTCGCGACGATCGAAGCCTACGAGGAGGACCGTATCTTCGAGAATGCCCGCAGGGTGGGAAAGCACCTCGGCGCCCAGCTCGAGGTGCTGAAATCCAGGCATCCATGCGTGGGCGATGTGCGCTATATCGGATTGTTCTCGGGCCTGGAGCTGGTGAAGAACCGCGAGACAAAAGAGCCCATGGACCTGACGCCTCTCAAGAACTTCCTGATCGCGAACGGCGTATATGTCTTCAATTTCAAGAATATCCTCTTCGTCGTGCCGCCCCTGGTCATCACGGAGGAGCAGCTGGATGAAGGATTGGCGCTGATCGATGAGGGCCTGGCAGAGCTGATGGATAAGATGATGGCGTAGGCCGACATTCGATATTCGCTGATCGAATTTTCGAATATCGGCGTGGAGCGAACATGGAAATTTTGAACTATATAAACGGCGAATGGACGCAATCTGATACAGGTGATTGCCTGGATGTGGTCAATCCGGCAACGGGGCAGGTGATTGCGAAAACCCCGGTGGGCAACCGGGCAGATGTGGAGGCCGCGGCACGAGCAGCCCGCGATGCGTTCCCTGCCTGGCGGCGGACCCCCGTGCAGGATCGCGTGCAGTATCTCTTCAGGCTGCGTGACCTCTTGAAAGCCAACCACGACGAGATTGCTCGTCTCATCACGAACGAGTGCGGCAAGACCTTCGAGGAAGCGAAGGCAGAAATGGTGCGCGCCATCGAGAATGTCGAAATTGCCTGCGGTATGCCGCACCTGATGAAGGGCGAGCTGGTCGAGGATATCGCCCCCGGCATCGACGAGCTCATGATCCGCCAGCCGGTGGGCGTGTGCGCCACGATCGCGCCGTTCAATTTTCCCGGGATGATCCCGTTCTGGTACCTGCCGTATGCCCTCGCCGCGGGCAATACCTACCTTGTGAAACCCTCCGAAAAAGTGCCGATGACCATGCAGTTGGTGTTCCAGCTGATCGAGCAGGTCGGCTTTCCCAAGGGCGTGGTCAACCTGGTCAACGGTGCGAAAGAGGTCGTCGATGGGATCCTGGAGCATCCGGCGATCCGGGCGGTCACGTTCGTGGGCTCGACCAACGTCGCCAAATACATCTATGCCACCGCCGCCCAATATGGCAAGCGGGTCCAGGCGCAGGGCGGGGCGAAGAACCCGGTCATCGTGCTGCCAGATGCCGACATGGAGATGGCGACCAAGATCGTCGCCGATTCTGCTTTCGGCTGTGCAGGTCAGCGCTGCCTGGCGGTTTCGTTTGCGGTCACGGTGGCGGAGGCGCGCAACACCTTCACCGAGCTGATCTGCGATGCCGCTAGCTCCCGCGTGGTAGGCTACGGGCTGGAGACAGGCGTGCAGATGGGACCGGTCATCAACGCCGCCTCGAAGGCGCGGGTCGAGCAGTTGATCGGACTGGGCGTCCAGGAAGGAGCGGCCATACCGGTGGACGGGCGCGGGGCGACCGTCCCGGGCTATGAGGGCGGGTACTTCGTCCGGCCCACGATCCTGGCAGACGTGCCACGGGGCAGCCAGATCGCAAAGACTGAGATCTTCGGTCCGGTGCTCAGTCTCATGCACGTGGACACAGTGGAAGGAGCGATCGAGCTGGTCAACAGTGGGCAGTATGGTAACCAGGCGAGCCTGTTCACCTCGAGCGGCTCGGCGGCACGCAAGTTCCGCTACGAGGCCGAGGCGGGCAACATCGGCATCAACATCGGGGTGGCGGCGCCGATGGCGTTCTTTCCCTTCAGCGGCTGGAAGGACTCGTTCTTCGGGGACATGCACGGGCAGGGCATGGATGCTGTGGAGTTCTTCACCCAGAAGAAGGTCGTCGTCGAGCGCTGGCCCAAAGAGTGGTCCAGAAAGTTCTAGGGAAAGATCTTTCTGCAAATATTCCGGGAGGGAGCACCTGTGAGGATCGCGGTGGTGAACGATTATTTGGCAAGAGAAGCTTTGACGTCCAGGGGCAGGTTCGGTCGTGCTGTTCGAGGCCTGTCCCTCATTTTAGAGGAGGGCAGATGTCCCGGGATTTGAGTCATGCTGTGGAATACTCGAAGAGATGGATCGATTTAATTCACAGGAACACAGTGGAGGAAGCGGAGGGGAAGTGGATTATTGAAGAATCGACCTATAACTTCGCCGAGCATTTCAACCGCGGGTGGCTGGAATATCGCAAGTCGGTGACGGAAGCGGGGCAGTGGGCGGCTGTGGAGTGGAATGGCAAGGGCTCCGTATTCCAGGATGTTCTGGGTCGCCAGTACATTGACTTCCTCGGCGGTTACGGGATGATGGATCTCGGTTGGGCACACCCGGACGTGGTCGATGCGGTCAAGGCGCAGCTGAGCAACCACACCCCCATGCCCAGCCAGGAGCTCATCGATCCCCTTCGTGGTGTGCTTGCCCGCCTGCTGGCAGATATAACACCTGGCAACCTCAAATACAGCTGGTTTGCTGCCAGCGGGACCGAGGCGATCGAAGCCGCCATCAAGCTTGCCAAGCTCCATACCAAGAAGGCTGCTTTCATCGTTGCGGTCAAGGGGTTCCATGGCAAGACCATGGGCTCGCTGTCGATGATCGGCAAAGCCGACTTCCGCCAGCCCCTGGGCTTGCTCTACGCAGGACCCGTGTACCACGTCCCGTTCGGGGATGCGGAGGCGGTGGAGCGCCAGCTCGAGATCTGCGAGACGATCGGCATCGGTGTGGCAGCCGTGCTGATGGAGCCGATCCAAGGTGAGGCTGGCGCGATTGTCCCGCCCGATGACTTTTGGCCGCGCATCCGTGCCGCGACCAGGAAACATGAGGCATTGTTAATCGCCGACGAGGTGCAGACCGGCTTGGGCCGCACGGGCCAGCTGTGGGGCGTGGACCACTGGGGCGTGGAGCCGGATATACTGGCAGTCGCGAAGTCGCTGGGCGGCGGTGTGATGCCCGTCTCGGCGGTCTGTTCCACCGAAGAGATCTTCCAGAACCTGATGTATCCAAACCCGTTCCTGCAGACGACCACTACGGGTGGCGGAGCGCTGGCATGTTCGGCTGCGATCGCCGCGATCAACGTCACCCTGCGCGACTGTCTCTGGGAGGAGGCCGCGCAGAAGGGTAGCTATATGCTGGAGAAGCTCGACGAGCTGGTTGCCGAGTTCCCGCAGGTGTATAACAAGGTCACGGGCAAGGGATTGCTGATCGGACAGCATTTCCATACCCCTGAGATCGGCTACAAAGTGGCGGCAGGCCTGTTTCAGCGCGGCGTACTGGTGGCAGGCACCCTGACCAGCGCCCAGACCATCCGCATCGAGCCGCCGCTTATCATCACGCAGGCAGAGATCGACGAAGGGTTGAACAGATTGCGCGATGCGGTGAGCTCTGTTGCGGCGTCGCTATAAATCATTGTGAATTAGATCCGACCGGTTATTTTGGCAGAGAAGACAGATTTGTATAAAATCAAGGAACGAGACACCGAGGAGAAGATAGATGGCACATGAGTTTGCAGTTGAGTTACGCGACGTCGTAAAACAATTCGTCACGCCGGAAGGCAACCTGCTGAATGCCGTCGACCGAGTGACCATGCAGATCAAGAACGGGGAATTCTTCTCCATGCTCGGATCTTCCGGCTGTGGCAAGACCACGTCTCTGCGGATGATCGCGGGGTTCGAATGGCCCAGCGAGGGGGAGGTGTATATTGAAGGCAGACCGATGGGACACACCCCGCCCTTCCAGCGCAAGGTCAATACCGTTTTTCAAAGCTATGCCCTCTTCCAGCATATGACGGTCTTTCAGAACGTGGCGTTTGGGCTGGAAATGGAAGGAGCGGACAAGTTTGAAATCGAAAAACGCGTCAAGCGGGCGCTCGAGATGGTGCAGCTGACGGGCATGGAACGGCGAAAGCCCAAACAGCTCTCCGGCGGGCAGCAGCAGCGTGTCGCTGTGGCGCGCGCCCTGGTCAAAGTACCGGATGTGCTGCTGCTCGATGAGCCGCTCGGCGCGCTGGACCTGAAGCTCCGTAAAGAAATGCAGCTCGAGCTTAAGGCGCTGCAACAACAGCTTGGCATTACCTTCATCTATGTGACCCACGACCAGGAAGAGGCGATGACCATGTCTGACCGCATCGCCGTGATGAGCAAAGGCAAGGTCCAGCAGCTGGGCACGCCGATCCAGATCTACGAGCGGCCCGCCAACCGCTTCGTGGCGGACTTCATCGGCGAGTCGAATTTCTTCGAAGGCAAGATCAAGTCCTTATCGGCGACTGAAGCGTGCGTCGATATCCCGGCGCTGCAGTCCGAATTGACGGGCATTCCCGTCTCGGAGGGGCTGGTCAATGGGGAGGAGGTTACGGTCTCCGTGCGGCCCGAGAAAGTCCGGATCTCCGAGAAAAGTCTGGACCAGAACTGCGTCCACGGCCGGGTGACGAACACGGTCTATATCGGGACCGATACGCACGTGTTTGCCGATGTGAACGGGCACAGGATCAAGGTGTTCGAGCAGAACCGCATCTCCCGGCTGGACCCGGGCTCGTTCTACACCGTAGGGCAGGAGGTCATCCTGGTGATGATCCCGGACAATGTCCTCGTCTTAAAGAAGGACTGAGCCATGTTGCAACGCTTACGTGAAAATAAGTCGATGCAGGGGACCTTGCTGGCGATGCCCACCCTGCTCTGGATGCTTGCGCTGCTGATCATCCCGCTCTTGTTGACGACGGTCATCTCGTTCGGCCGGCGCAGCGCCGACGGGAATGTGATCTTCACCTTCTCCCTGGATAATTACATCCGCCTGATGGGCTATAGCACGGACTGTGAATCCGGTGCAGCCGCCTGTTTCAATCCCTTATACCTGCAGATCCTGTGGCGTTCCATCTCGCTGGCATTCAATACCACCTTCTGGGTGATCGTGCTGGCATACCCGCTGGCGTATTTCATCGCCCGCTCCAACCCGCGGCGGCGGAACATCTTCCTGTTCCTGGTGCTGATCCCGCTGTGGACGAACTTCGTGATCCGGGTATACGCCTGGATGATGCTGCTGCGCAAGGAGGGGGCGATCAATATTCTCCTGGGCTGGGCGGCGAATGCGCTGCATATTCCGTTCCAGCCGCTGGAGATGTTGTACACGCCGGGCGCCGTGCTCGTGGGCATGGTCTATGAGTTTTTGCCGTTCATGATCCTCCCCATTTTCACATCCCTGGAGAAGATCGATACCTCGCTGTATGAAGCGGCCGCGGACCTGGGCGCCAACGGCATCAAGACCTTCCTGAGGGTGACGCTGCCGCTGTCGATGCCCGGCGTGGTGGCGGGGACGATCCTGGTCTTCATCCCGGTCATGGGGACCTTCATTGTCTCGGACATCCTCGGCGACACCCGTCTCGCCCGGCTCGATCGTCGCATCGAGG
>DAITPI010000057.1:0-11382 GCA_036833655.1 Anaerolineales bacterium
GAGAGTCGGCGCGCTGGATCCAGGCGGAGAAGTATTTCCAGCGCTGGGGCGGCATGTCGGTCTTTCTGACACGCTTCCTGGTGACCGGCATCGCCTCACCCGTCAACATCATCGCGGGCATGGGCAATATCTCCTTCCGCACGTTCCTGTTCTATGATCTCCTCGGCGAGGGCATCTGGGTCTTCGGTTACGGCGGGCTGGGCTATCTTTTTGGCAGCCAGTGGGAAGTGGTCAATGAGTTCATGAGCAGCTTTGGAGGCTTGATCCTGGGCGTTCTGCTGCTCGCCGCAGGAATCTGGCTGGCAAAACGGCGGCTGCGAGTGAGCGAACAATCCAAAGAAAACGTCCCTGAGGCATAACCGCAGGGACGTTTTGTCCTTCAGGAAAAGACCTCGAGCCGAAAAAGCTGCCGAGGTACTTCTCGAGCTTGGATTTCTAGGCTTTCTCTTCGCGGCCCATCACGTCCATCACCGCGACCGAGGCAATCTGCACGATGGTATTCACATCGTCACCGGTCTGCAGCACATGCACCGGCGCGCCCATGCCCAGCAGGATGGGTCCTATGGCTTTCGCTTTGCCCAGCCGTGCCAGCAGTTTGTAGGCAATGTTAGCGGATTCCAGCGATGGGAAGACCAGCACATTCGCATCCTTGACCCCACTGAACGGATAGCGAGCTTCGATGATCTCGGCGACGACCGCCGTATCGGCCTGCATCTCGCCATCGACCTGGAGGTCGGGGCGACGGGCTTTGGCCAGCTCGACCGCTTTCCGGACTTTGTCCGAGAGCGGGTGCGGGGTGGAGCCAAAGTTCGAGAACGAGAGGAACGCCACCCGCGGGTCGATCTCGAGGCGTTTCGCAAAGTCCGCGGCGAGGCAGGCAATCTCCACCAGATCCTCTGCTGTCGGCTCGATGTTGACCGTCGCGTCCGTGAACAGATAGACGCGATCTTCCACGATCATGATGTACACACCCGCGGCGCGTGTAGCGCCCCTGGCGGTGTGATGAATCTGCAGCGAGGGGCGGATCACCTCGGGGTAATCGTAGGTCAGCCCTGAAATGAACGCATCTGCATCGCCCATCTTGACCATCAACGAGCCAAAGACGTTCGGCTCGAGCACAAGCTTGGACACATCAGCGCGGTTCACACCTTTGCGCTGGCGCAGCTCATAATAGGATTGTGTATATGCATCAAGTTTGTCAAAGCCATCCGGGTCTATTATCTGAGGCTCATATTCCAGACCCAGATTCTTCAGTTGTTCATCGATCACGCTCTGGCGTCCGATCAAGACCGGTGTCGCAATTCCTTCCTCCTTGATCTGATACGCGGCGCGGATAACCTTCTGCTCTTCCCCTTCTGCGAACGCCACCCGCTTGGTGCCGCCCGAGGAGCGCGCCTTGTTCTGGAAGAAGTAACGCACCTGCTCGCCTTTGCCCTGGCGATAGGCAAGCTGCTCACGGTACTGGTTGATATCGATAGGCTTGCGCGCCACGCCGGTCTTCATCGCCATGTCGGCAACGGCGGGAGCTTCCCACAACAGGACACGCGGATCGAGCGGTTTCGGGATGATGTACTCGCGCCCGAACTTGATGCTCTCGCCGCCATAGGCACGGAGGACCGAATCGGGGACATCCTCTTTTGCCAGGGAGGCAAGCGCCTGGGAGGCCGCAAACTTCATCTCCTCGTTGATCGCACTCGCCCGCACATCCAGCGCGCCGCGGAAAATGAACGGGAAGCCCAACACATTGTTAACCTGGTTGGCATAATCGGAGCGGCCGGTGGCAATGATCACGTCCTTGCGGGCTTCGTGCGCCAGCTCGGGCTTGATCTCCGGGTCGGGGTTTGCCATGGCAAAGATGATTGGGTCCTGCGCCATGGTTTTGACCATCTCGGGGGTCAGCACGTTCGCGACAGAGAGTCCGTAGAACACGTCTGCGCCCGCCACGGCATCCGCCAGGGTCCGGTGACCTCTGTCGTCGACGGCCAGGCGCTCCTTATACTTGTTCATGCCTACGGTGCGACCTTTGTACACCACGCCTTTAGTATCCACAAGCATGATGTTCTCGCGCTTCACACCCCAGCGGATTGCCAGCTCAGCACACGAGATTGCGGAAGCACCGGCGCCGGAGATCACCAGCCGGATATCTTCATGCTTTTTGCCGACGATTTCAAGCGCGTTCGCCAGGCCAGCGGACGAAATGATGGCTGTCCCATGCTGATCATCGTGGAAGACCGGGATGTCGAGCATGCCCTTGAGCGTCTCTTCGATATAGAAGCATTCCGGGGCCTTGATGTCCTCGAGGTTAATGCCGCCGAAGGTCGGGGAAATGGCTGCTACAACCTTGATGATCTCGTCGGGATCGTGCAAGTTCACCTCGATATCGAACACGTCGATATCCGCAAATTTCTTGAACAGCACCCCCTTGCCTTCCATCACAGGCTTGCTAGCCAGGGCCCCTCGGTCGCCGAGTCCCAGGATCGCCGTGCCATTCGAGACAACCGCGACAAGGTTCCCTTTTGATGTGTATTCGTAGGCATCTGCTGGGTTCTTTTCGATTTCGAGCACGGGCTCCGCCACACCTGGCGAATATGCCAGGCTCAGGTCCCGCTGTGTATCCATGGGCTTGGTGGGGACGATCGCCACCTTGCCAGGCTTGCCCTTCAGACGATGGTATTCAAGTGCATCTTCACGTGTGAATTTAGCCATACAGCCTCCTGTTGATGTTCCGACCTCTCAAATTATGGCACTAGTTTAGCTTTTTCCCTAGTTCCATTTGTCACGACTTTTCCAGAAGGCGCTATGCCCGTGATATGGAAAAGTTATGCAGCGAATGTTAAAAGTTAATGTATAATTAACATCGTCCGGCAAGATTGGATTTGGAAAATTTCTGCCGCCCGTGCGGCTTGGCTGCCGAAGGTCCCGCCTGTGCGGGACGCGAACTCTGGATATTCGAGCACGAACCTCCCCCGGTTTGGGAGTTACCTCTGAAGTCAATTTGGATCAAATTGGATAAGCGCCTGACTTCTACTCTGCAACCTTTGTGCCGAACGTGACGTTAAGATTCCGTCGCGCGGTTTGACGTGTGTCCCGCGCTGCCTTGCGGGACCTGAACCTGATCAAACCACCCAGATAGTCCCATCCCGTTGATGCGGGATCTGCGACAGCCGAGGCCGTTTCGGATGGCTCTCGGCTGCGTGTGTTTAATGAAGAAGATTACGGCAATAGAGGTACAGAAGCGGTCTCCAAACCGGGTGAATATCCACCTGGATGGCGAGTTTGCTTTCGGGCTGGCACGCATCGTTGCCGCGTGGCTGAGGGTCGGGCAGGAGCTAAGTGAAGAGAAGATCGAGCAGTTGCAGCTGGAAGATGCCAGGGAACGGGCCTACCAGCAGGCAATGCTCTTCCTCAGCTACCGCGCCCGCTCTGAATCCGAGATCCGGCAGAACCTCCGCAAGCACGAGATCCCGGAGCCGGTCATCGAGCAGACGCTCGAGCGGCTGCGGCAGGACGGGCTTGCGAACGATGATCAATTTGCTCGTGCGTGGGTGGAAAACAGGAGTGCTTTTCGCCCCCGCAGCCGTCGCTTGATGGCAATGGAACTTCGCCAGAAGGGCCTGGCTGAGCAGGCAGTCTCCTCTGCGATCGGGCAGGTGGACGATGAAGCCCTCGCCTACCAGGCTGCCCAGAAGCGGCATGCCCGGCTAAAGGGCCTGGAGTGGCAGGAGTTCCGCAAGAAGTTGAGTGATTTTCTTGCCCGACGAGGATTTTCCTATTCTGTGATTGCGCCCGTCGTTACACGCATTTGGAATGAGGCGCACAACGAGGAACAACATTACGAAGAAGAGGATTGAACATGACCCTGATCGATTTGATTATCGCAGTCGTATTTTTGGTGGTGGGCGCTGCACTGGGTTATTTATTTCACCGTTATCAGGCTGACATTGCTCGCAGAAATCAACAGGAGAAGGCTGATAACATCCTGAAAGGTGCCAGTGAACAGGCCCGTCTGATCGAGAGCCAGGCACGCGAAAACGCGGTCAAGATCGTGCAGGCCGCCGAAGCCGAGATCAAAGAACGCCGCATCGAGCTGAACCGGGATACGGAGCGCCTCGACAAGCGCCGCGCCGAACTCGACAGTCGTGTGGACCGGCTCGAACAGCGTGAACAACAGATCAACAAGCGCCAATCCCAGGTAGACCGGCGCGGGAATGAGATCGACAAGCTCTATGAAGACCAGGTCAAGAAACTCGAGTTTATCGCCCAGATGACTCCCGAGGACGCCCGGAAAGAGCTTTTCGCCGCTGTAGAAAAGGAAGCGCGCGGCGATATGGCGCGCATCATCCGCCAGATCGAAGCGGAGGCGCGTGAACAGGGCGAGAAGCGTGCCCGCAAGCTGATCGCAGATGCCATCCAGCGCGTCGCCTCCGAGCATGTCGCAGAGGTGACCCGTGCGGTTGTCGTCCTCCCGAACGAAGAAATGAAGGGCCGCATCGTCGGGCGCAACGGACGCAATATCAAAGCCTTTGAACAGGCTGCCGGTGTGGACGTGATCGTGGACGATACACCAGATTCCGTTACCGTCTCATGCTTCGACTCTGTGCGGCGTGAGATCGGCCGCCGCGCACTTGCGAAGTTGATTCTGGATGGCCGCATCCATCCTGCGCACATTGAGAAAATCGTCGAGGATGAAACGAGAGCGGTCGAAAAAATCATTAATGAAGCCGGCGAGCAGGCTGCTTACGAGGCCAGCATTACCGGCCTGCACCCCGAAGTGCTGCGTATGATGGGTCGCCTGAAATTCCGCACTTCCTACGGACAGAACCAGCTGGCCCACGCCGTAGAAGTCTCGAAGCTGGCAGGGATCCTGGCTGCCGAGATCGGCGCCAATGTGGAGCAAGCCAAACAGGCAGGCTTCCTGCACGATATCGGTAAGGCGATGGACCACAACCAGGAAGGCACGCATGCCAAGCTCGGCGCGGAATTCTGCCGCCGCTACGGCGTGAACTCCGTGGTGGTGAACGCGATCGAATCCCACCACCACGAGGTGGACCAGCTCACCGTCGAAGCGGTTATCGCCGAGGCGGCCGATGCCATCTCCGGGGCGCGTCCGGGCGCACGCCGCGAGGACCTGGAGGCCTATATCAAGCGGATTCGCTCACTGGAAGAGATGTCCATGTCCTTCGAGGGCGTCCAGCAGGCGTTCGCCATCCAGGCAGGTCGCGAAGTCCGCATCATCGTCAAGCCGGAGGCGATAGACGACCTTGCCTCTGCCCGCCTGGCGCGCGATGTCGCCAAGAAAATCGAAGAGACCATGCAATATCCAGGCCAGATTCGCGTGACGGTGATCCGGGAAACCCGCTCCACAGAGATTGCCAAGTAAGCTGCCCGCTATAACCTCTCGCGGCTCACGCTTTGATGTAGACAACTACTCCAGAGCGTGAGCCGTTTTGATTTACCAGAATGAAAGGATTTTGCCTGCAATTATTATGTTCCAAAGGGGTAAAGAAAGCTATAATTCTTTGCATGGTGGATGATCATTGGAGCTCCTTTCTCGAGAAGGAGATAGCAACCAGAGCACTTTCGCGCCACTATCCCTGGATCCTGTCCGGATTATTTCTCTTATATGTCATAACGTTCCCGCTTTTCAAGGCGCCCATGCTGGTTTTGGTACCGGTATTGGCGACGGGCTGGTTCTATTACCGGCGAGCGGCGCTGATCGCCAGCATTTTTTCCATCTTTCTCAACCTGATCCTCATCGAAATACTCATTCCTGCTCCCGAATGGGAGCGGGCAGCCATTAACGGTCCGGCAGTGGTCATGGGAAGTGTTTTCCTTATCCTGCTCAGCGCTGGCATTGGCTACCTGCGCGAGGTGATCGAGAATCTCTACAGGCGTGAGCTGATGCTCCAGTCTGAGGAGCGGTTCCTGGCGCTGCTGGGCATTATTATTAAGAAGATCCTTGAGCATAGTAGCTGGAGCACCCTGGATGATAATCGCTCCAATCACTTGTTCTTCGATGTCATTCATCACCTGACCAATTTATTTGTCGCCGATTCTGGTCGCCTGATCGGCTGGGAAGCCGCTCAGGCAGGGACTCTTCTGCTTGCCAGCACAAGCTCCCGGCAAATCCCCCCTGCTTCGGACGACCTCGATCCGGTGGAAGCCAGAATCGCGACCCATGCCGCGGAGACAGGTCAGATCGTGGCAATCGAGGATCTCCTGCACTCCTCGTTCAGGTTAGAAGGCGGCAACAGCCGTAGATATCGTTCGATACTGTGTATCCCGATCACGGCACGGAAGCACACATTCGGCTCTGCGGTGCTGGCCTATGAGAGCAAACGCGTGTTCTCGCAACAGGATATTCTGTATGCGGAGCGCATCGGTCACCAGATTGCCCTGGCACTCTGGGGCCTGCGGCAAGACCAGCTCAACATCCAGCAATTGAACAAGACACTGACCATGGTAAAAGTGGGGCAGGCATTGAGCGAGACCGAGCGGATTGGTCTGGATACGGTGCTGCAGCTGATCGTCGACTCCGCCCGAAATCTCATTCCGCATGCAGAACAGGCGGTCATTCACCTTGTAGACGTCGATGAAAACTCCCTGATCGCCCGCGCGATCTCTGGCTTCGATCCAAATAAGGCAAACAGCCAGCGCCTGCGGATGCAGCTTGGCGAGGGAGTAGCAGGCCAGGTATTGCGTGATGGAGTTGCGATCAACATTGGGGATATCCATGCAGATCCGCGTTTCCTACAGACGGGCGAGCAGCTCTGGTATTCGTCCCTGCTGGTCGCCCCCGTCCAGACGTCCGGCAGACAGATCGGGACGATCAGCGTCCAAGGCGGGAGCATCTATGCCTTCTCCGATCAGGAGAAAGCACTCCTTGAGGCCCTGGGATCCCAGGCTGCCATTGCCATTGAGAATACCCGTCTGTTCGAGACCACAGCACACAGCCTGGATGAATTAAGCGCCCTGTACCAGATCAATCAACGGCTGGTTGCCTCCCTCGATCCGGAAATTCTGATGAAAGAGGTAGTGGACCTGCTCCAGGAAAGCTTCCACTACTATCATGTTCAGATCTACCTGATGGATCCGGAACAACGGGATCTGGTCCTTGGTCAGGGCAGCGGCGATATCGGTGCGCAGCTAAAAAACCTGGGACATTGCATCCACCTGGAAGAGGGAATCGTCGGGCACGTCGCCAGCACGCGCAAGCCCTTCTATACGAACGACGTCACCAAGGTGCAGTTCTACCGCCCCAATCCGTTGCTGCGTGGCACAAAATCCGAGCTGGCAGCGCCCATCAAGGTCGAAGATGTCGTTCTCGGCGTGCTGGATATTCAGCAGATTGCGCAGCGCCGGCTCACCGAGCGAGATGTGCAAATTGCCAGCGCCGTTGCCGAACAACTGGCAGTGGCGCTCCAAAAGGCAGGGTTGTATGCAAACCTGCAGACTGCCCTCGAGCATGAAAAGAATATGCGCTCGCAGCTGATCCAGAGTGAGCGCCTGTCCCTTATGGGCAAGCTGCTGGCTTCGGTTTCGCATGAGCTCAACAATCCGCTCCAGACGATCCAGAATGCCATGTTCTTGATCCGGGATGACCTGCAGCGCGCGAATATCCATCTGGAAGAAATGGATATCATTGCCTCGGAAATCGACCGCATGGCGACGCTGCTGGAAAGGCTGCGCTCCACATATCGCCCCCTGCATACCGCGGACTTCGAGCCCGTACAGATCAATCACATTATCGAAGATACCATCAAGCTGCTGTCCACCTACCTGCGGCACAAAGATATCAGCGTTGAATTTCTCCCGCATCCTGCCCTGCCACCTGTAACCGGACTCGCCAACCATCTCAGGCAGGTAATGCTCAACCTGTTCATCAATGCCGCGGAGGCGATGCCCGCTGGCGGACATTTCTGCGTGGAGACTGTGGCAGCGGACTCGGATGTTCTCTTTTCGATCACCGATGGCGGTCCGGGGATCGAGGAGGAGCTCCTACCAAGAATTTTCGATCCCTTTGTGACCAACAAGAAAACTGGCACGGGGCTGGGCCTGACGATCACGCATGAGATCGTCGATCAGCATCAGGGACGCATTGTGGCAGAGAACGTCCCGAGTGGCGGAGCCAGGTTCACCGTCTGGCTTCCCATCTGGAAGGAGTCTGGCGCATGAGCTCAGCAGCTCATATCCTGGTGGTCGATGACGAGGCAAACCTCCGCCGTACGGTCGCCCGCGTCCTGCAACGTGCGGGATTTGAAGTAACCACCGCCAGCAGCGGCAGTGAGGGGATGGCGCTGCTCGCCGCGCAGCCATTTCACCTGGTCTACATGGACATTCGCATGCCGGATATGAACGGCCTCGAAGCGCTGAAGTCGATCCATGCAATGTATCCACAGCTTCCCGTGATTTTGTTCACGGGGCAGCCTGATCTGAACTCAGCGGTCAGCGCCCTGCGTCACGGTGCAATGGACTACCTGCAAAAGCCTCTGAAACCTGAGTTACTGATCGAGCGTGCCCGGACCGTCCTGGGAAAGCTAGAGCTGGACCGCCGCCGGAGGGAGATCCAGTCCCAGATCGAGAGCCTGCAACTCGAGCTCAAGAACCTCGAGAGTGGCCAGGAGATGGAACAGCCCGTTGCGAGCAGAGCCACAGCAGACGCGGAAAGCCGCTATCTCAAGCGAGGCAGCCTGACCCTCGATCTGCATACCCGCCGGGTGAGTATAGGTAGCAAACAGAGCATCTTTCTGCCGCCCACGTCCTTCGACTATCTGCTCGTGCTGGCGCGCCACGCGCCCAGCGTGGTGGACTATCAGACACTAGTCGCGGAAGCGCAGGGATTCCAGGCGTCGGGGCGGGAAGCGCAGGAGCTGGTCAAGTGGCACATCCATCACATCCGTCAGGCAATTGAGCCGGATATCTCGCAGCCTACGTTTGTGATCAATGTTCGGGGGAGTGGCTACCGGCTGGTGACAGATTAGGAAATCGCGAGGGGCTGGTTCCGGGGGGCCGGCTTCCCAACTTTCCCCAACTTTTCTTTACATCTAGCAATCTCCACAATGCAGCCGCCAGGCAGATAATTGCAACAGTATGGCAAACGAGAGGACCAGGCATCGTTGTCATTCATTATCTCAGATGGTCATGATAGAGAGCCCCTCCAAGACAAGGTTGGAGGAGGCTTAATGGACTCACCGCCTTCGCTCTCCACGTGCCAGCTTCACGCCAGATCACCCGCAGACGATGCTCCGCAGGGCTCAACGATCCTCTTCCATGGTTCTGTTCAACGGGCGGATGATCTGTTTCGACCGGAAACAGGTCGCTATGCAATCTAGAAATTCCGTGAACCGTCACTTTGCGATCAGAGTCCTGCTCTTGGTCGCCTTTCTTCCAATCCTGCCGGTGAACGGTTGTTCGCCTCAGAGAACTTTATCGACTGAGACGCTCGCGGGGCAAAGCCTGATTCTCTATAACTGGGCAGACTATTTCCCTCAATCGGTCCTCGACGCCTTTACAGCCGAGTATGGAATTGACTGATCTATCAATCTTATGGCTCTGTAGAGGAACTGTTGCGGGCTTGAAGGCGGGCGGCGTGTACGATGTCGCGGTTATCGAAAACTCTAACATCGCTGCCCTGACGACCCTAGGCTTACGGAGAGAGATCAACTACCAGAATATATCCAATTTTAGGAATAGCGCGCCAGACATTTTCAACACCTCCATCTTTTTTTCGCCTCCGGAGATGATCAAGGAATCGGACTGGTACCTTCCGTTAAGTCCGGCTGGTGAGAAGCTCTATGCCGAAATCTGAGAATGTTTTTGCGCCGAACAGCGCTAAGGCATGTTTCATAGCCATCAGGAGAAATCAACCATGAAACAAGGGAACACCTGGGACTCAATTGTATGCATGGCACTTTTGCTCTTCCTGGCATCCAACCCTCTCCTGACCGGTTGTGTTGCAAAGCCATCAATGCCAAAAGAATTAATTCTTTACAGTTGGGTAGAGTATATGCCCCAGTCTGTCATGGATTCGTTCACAAGGGAATATGGCATTTCTATTAAGTATGAAGCCTATGAATCAGAGGAAGAGGTTGTCGAGAATATTCAGGCCGGTGATGTTTATGACCTGGTTTTGGTCAACCCGGAGTTTATCCCACCAATGGTAGAAGAAGATCTGCTCCGACCCATCGATTTTTCGCAGGTTCCAAATTTCAAGAACGTCTCAGCCAATTTCCGCGATCTTTTTTTTGACCCGGGCAACATGTATTCGATCCCATTCCACTGGGGCACTACCGGTCTTCTCGTGCGGACCGACCTGGTTGAACGACCTATCAAAAGCTGGAACGATCTGTGGGATCCAGCTTTCGCGAGAAAGGTGGGAATCTGGGCCATCCCCCGAGCCACCATCCCGATCGCTCTCAAGGCGTTGGGGTATTCAGCCAATTCAAATGAGGTTTCTGAACTGGAAGAAGCACGCGAGTACCTGCTACAACTAAAGTCGAATGCCGTGATCCTCTCGGGATTGGAGCCGAGCATTGTCCCCTTGTTGGAGTCCGATCAACTAGAAATCGGGTATGGGTGGGCTTATGATGCCGCGCTGGCAGAGGAATCGAACCTGCCGATTGAATATATTATTCCGGAAGAAGGCACGATCCTCTGGATGGACAGCCTGATAATACCTGCCAATGCGAATAACCCGCGCGGCGCCGAACTGTTCCTGAATTTTATCCTGCAGCCCGAGGTGGCCGCACAAATTATCAACGAGAGTTACTATCCCATGGCAGTGGATGGCGCCGAGCCGTTTGTACTTCCCGAAATTCTGAATAATCCTGTCATTTACCCGGATAACGATCAATTGCAGAAGGCAGAAATTACACTGCCCGTTCGCCCGGACCGTAAGTGGATCTTCGATGAGATCTGGGAATCCTTCATGGGTGGCAACCGATGAACTACGACCATGCCATTCGGAACATCAAGCCTGTTCTGCCGCTATGGTTGATCGTTGCCCTGGTTTTGATCAAGCTTGCCGCGTGTAGTCCCCAAACGCCTGTGCCCACTCCTCCTCCATCACCCATCCCCCTGGCGAGAGAACTCGTCTTCTATGACTGGGCGGAAGATATGCCTCAATCCGTGATCGATGCATTTACCCGGGAATATGGGGTCAAGGTAAATTACCTGGTCTATGAGTCCCAGGAGGAGGCAATAGAGAACATCAGGGCAGGCAATGTCTATGACGTGGTTGTGATGGAAAGTCGCTTTGTGCCCTTGCTTGTCCAGGAGGATCTGCTGGCCAGTCTTCACAAGGAAGAATTGCCCAATCTCAGAAATATCTCAGCCAATTTTCGCGAGCTGGCATACGATCCCGCCAACCAGCACAGCGTGCCT
>DAITPI010000057.1:11392-14622 GCA_036833655.1 Anaerolineales bacterium
GGGGAACCACCGGGCTGGTTGTGCGCATCGATCTTGTGGACCAGCCGGTCAGACGCTGGGCGGACCTGTGGGATCGCCGCTATGCCGGCCGGGTGGCGCTGTGGATGGGCCAGCCCCGCGAAGTGATTGGGATTGCGCTCAAATCGCTCGGTTATTCTGTTAACAGCGAAAATATCAGGCAGCTGGAGCGGGCATTGCAGCGACTAATCGAGCTAAAGCCGAGTGTAATTGCACTGGAGAGTTACGATCTGAACAACGCTGCAGAGGCAATGACCAGTAGGGAGATTGTGATCGCTATGGGATATGCCGGCGATATCGTCAACGCCAGCCAACATCTCGATAGCATCGTCTATGTCCTGCCGGAGGAGGGTGCGCTGATGTGGAACGATACATTCGTGATTCCCGCAAACAGTCCAAATCAATATACAGCAGAGCTATTTCTGAACTTTCTGCTGCGGGCAGATATCAACGCCATGGTCGCGAACGAAAACCTTTACGCCACGCCGAATGAGGCTGCACTGCCATACATCGAACCCGAGATCCTCAATAACCCTGTCATCTTTCCTTCGACCCGCGAACTGAGCAACGCCGAATTGATTCTGCCTCTCAGCCCCGAGGGGCAGGAATTGTATGACAAGATCTGGGAGCAGTTCGTCTCCAGCCCATAGGGTTTTGTTATGCTTCGAAAACTCCGGTTGATCTCGCCGCGTAGTCTGGGCGGCAAAGTAATGACCTTGCTGGGCATTGGTTTGCTCTCCAGCATGATCATCTTTTCGCTGAGCGTGTTCTACTTTGTGAACCGCACGGAGAGCGAAGCCTGGCGTGGCAGGCAGGCGGAAGCTGCCCGTAGCGCAGTTGGAACCGTGAACGGATTCGTGAGCCGGGTCGAAGATTCGTTGAGCGTAGTCGGCATCCTGGAGCCTGACTATCTGGTAAACGACAGCGACGAACTGAATGCCCTGCTCAGCCATAACCAGGCGTTGCTTGAAGTGATTCGTACCGACTCGGATGGCGCCGTCATGGCAAGCGCATACCGCGACAACAGCGTGCTTGCCAACCTGATCACCATCCCCCAGTCGCAGTGGTTCCTGCAAGCCCGGGCTGGAGAGGTCTATATCGGGAATATCCAGCTATCTTCGACCTACGAACCGTATCTCATCATGGCGGTGCCAACTCCCGAGGGAGGCGTCACGGCGGCGCGCGTCAAGATGAACGTTCTCTGGGAAGTGGTCAAAAACATCCACTTTGGCGACAGGGGGAAGGCGTACGTGGTCACGCGCAGCGGTCAGATCGTTGCTCACACTGATCCGACAGTGGTCATCAACAGCACATCCATCCGGGGGCGCCCGGAATTCGAGGCGCTGATCAAAGCGCCCAATAATCAATGGTCGGGGACCTTCGTGGACCTCGATGGAAACTGGGTTGTGGGCAGCACCCAGTTCATTCGCGGAACAGACTGGGTGATCGTGACCGAGCTGCCCTTGCAGGAGGCATTTTCATCGACAAGCAGTGCCATCTATGTACTCGGCACAGAAGCCTTCCTGCTCATGTTGGCAGTCAGCTGGATTGCTGCAGGCTATGTCCGGCGCATGATCGTGGATCCTATGGAGCAGCTGCGCCATGGCGCCGAGATCATCGGACAGGGGGCTCTGGATTTCCGTATCACCACCGATCGCAGCGATGAGATCGGGGAGCTTGCCACAGCATTCAATCAGATGGCGGAGGGTCTCGCAAAGCGCGATTGGGAGCTTGCAGAACAGACGGTTGCCCTCAAGGCAAGTGAGCTCCGCTATAAAGCCATTGTAGAAGACCAGACCGAGCTGATCTGCCGCTTCCTCCCCGATGGGACCCTGTCTTTTGTGAACGAAGCCTACTGCCGCTGCTTCGGCAAAAATCGACAGGAGCTGATCGGTCACAGCTTCATACCGCTGATTCCGGAGGAGGATCAGACAGAGGTACAGGCGCAGGTCGCCTCCCTGAGTCCCCTGAAACCCGTAGCCACATACGAGCATCGAGTCTTCCTGCCGGACGGCTCGATGCGCTGGCAGCGCTGGACCGATCGTGTCCTGTTCGACGAGCAGGGCAATGTGCAGGAGTATGCCTCCGTTGGACGCGATATCACGGAGCAGAAACTGGCGGTGAATGAGCTACAGCGATTGAACACGGAGCTCGAGAGCCGCGTCGGTGAAAGGACCGCCGCATTGTTGGCAGCAAATGAAAAGCTCATGATCGAGGTGAACGAGCGTAAAGCAGCAGAAGAACAGGTTCGGACCTCCCTGCAGGAAAAGGAGGTATTGCTGAAAGAGATCCATCACCGCGTCAAGAATAATCTCCAGATCATTTCCAGTCTGCTCAATCTGCAGGCCAACCGGGTAAGCGACGAACGTACCCTGCAGGCTCTGGGCGATAGCCAGGCACGCGTGCGTTCGATGGCTCTGATCCACGAAAAGCTCTACCAATCCCAGAGCCTGGCGGAGATCGATTTCGGCGAGTACGTCCGCAGCCTGGCGTCCGATCTTTTCCGCTCGTACCGGCGCAACTTCACAGCCGTGCAGCTGGATGTGCAGACCGATGAGGTGTCGCTGGAGCTGGATCTGGCTGTTTCCTGCGGCTTGATCTTGAATGAGCTCATGACCAACGCCCTGAAATATGCCTTCCCCGACGGCAGGCATGGAACCATTTCGGTGGAGCTGCGCGCGACCCCCGCACGGGTTGTGCAACTCCGGGTCGCAGATAATGGCGTGGGGATCCCCGCAGACCTCGATATCTCCAGGACGAAATCCCTGGGCTTGCAACTGGTCAACAACCTCGTCGCCCAGCTGGACGGAAAGCTGGATCTGGACAGGTCAGCAGGGACAGCATTTGAGGTCTCGTTCGGATACTAATTCACCAGAGGAACATTACCGATGGCTGGCATATTGATCGTCGAAGATGAATACATTGTAGCTATGGATATCCGGAACAGTCTGGAAAAGAACGGCTTCCGGGTGGTCGGCCAGGCAGACCGGGGTGAGAGCGCGATCAAAAAAGCTGGCGAGTTACAACCCGATCTCGTTCTGATGGATATTGGTCTCAAAGGCGAGATGGACGGCATCGAGACTGCCATCCAGATGCGGGCGCGATTCGACCTGCCAATCATTTTCCTGACGGCGTTCGGCAATCCCTCGGTCATCGAACGGGCTCGCCTGGTGGAGCCATTTGGCTATCTCTATAAGCCGTTCGAAGAGCGC
>DAITPI010000058.1:0-14612 GCA_036833655.1 Anaerolineales bacterium
TTCGGATCCAAGGGTCGCTCTTATCGCGATCTGCCCATCCGGCTGGCAGAATATGGAACGTGCTATCGCTATGAAAAGTCCGGCGAACTGTTCGGCCTGATGCGCGTCCGCTCGATGCAGATGAACGATGCTCATATCTATGTCTCCGAAGAGCTGTTCGAGCAGGAATTTCTCGGCGTGGTGGATCTGTATCGCAAATACTTCGACCTGTTTGGCATCGAGAAGTACGTGATGCGTCTGTCTCTGCACGGTAAGTCTGGACTGGGCAAGAAATATGTGGACAATGAGCGCCTGTGGGTCAAGACCGAAGAGATGGTGCGCCGCGCCATGACCAACGGCGGCGTCCCCTACGTCGAAGCGGAAGATGAGGCTGCCTTCTACGGACCCAAGATCGACGTGCAGATCTGGTCTGCCATCGGGCGGGAGTTCTCGCTCGCTACGAACCAAGTGGATTTTGCCGTCCCGGAGCGCTTCAACCTGAAGTTCACGAACCGGGAGGGCAACGAGGAGATCCCGCTCTGTATCCACCGCGCACCCCTCTCCACACACGAGCGCATGGTGGGTTTCCTGATCGAGCACTACGCTGGCAATTTCCCGGTCTGGTTGTCGCCGGAGCAGGTCCGCGTCATTCCCATCACAGACGGACAGAACGAATATGCCAATGGCATCGTCCAGCAGCTGCGCGACCAGGGCATCCGCGCCCATGCCGATATCAGCGCCCAGCGTATGAACGCCAAGATCCGCCAGGCGCAGCTGATGAAGGTACCGTATATGCTGGTGGTCGGCGAAAACGAGATGAACGCAGGGCAGGTGTCCCTGCGCGTGCGTGATGGCAGCCAGCAGAATAATATTCCGCTCGGCGATTTCCTGGCGCGCGCAAAAGATCGGATCGCCAGAAGGGCGCCAGAGCTCTAAGGGAGGCAGAATGTCTCAGCAAGTGCAAGAAAAATACGAGGAGTCCCATCTCTACCGGATCCGGCACTCTGCCGCTCACGTGATGGCGCAGGCAGTGCTCGAGCTATTCCCCGATGGCAAGTTCACGATCGGTCCACCGGTCGAGAATGGGTTCTACTATGATTTTGACCTGCCGCGCAATCTCACCCCGGAGGATCTCGAGCAGATCGAAAAGCGCATGCGACAGATCGTCCAGGGCAAGCATGAGTTCAAGAAGACGGTGGTATCGGCAGACGAGGCAAAGCGGATCTTCGCCGATCAGCCCTACAAGATCGAGTTGATCGAAGGCCTGGAAAAAGGCGGATTCGACGAGTATGGCAATCCGCTGAACGAGAAGCCGGAGATCTCCATCTATCAGCATGACACGTTTGTGGACCTGTGCCGCGGTCCGCACGTGGAAAACACAAAGGAGATCAAGCCGGATGCCTTCAAGCTCATGTCGATTGCTGGCGCCTACTGGCGCGGCGACGAGAAGAACCGAATGCTGCAGCGCATTTACGGCACTGCCTGGGAAAAGGCGGACGATCTCAAGCAATACCTTTGGAAGCTCGAGGAAGCCAAAAAACGCGATCACCGCAAGCTTGGCAAAGAGCTCGATCTGTTCAGCGTCTCTGAAGAAGTGGGGCCCGGGCTGATTCTCTGGCATCCCAGGGGCGCGATGATCCGCGTCCTGGTGGAGGACTTCAGTCGCAACGCCCACCTGGAAAACGGCTATGAGTGGGTCTTCTCTCCGCACATCGGTCGCAGCCTGCTGTGGGAAACATCAGGGCATCTGGATTTCTACAAGGAGAGCATGTATTCTCCCATGGACATCGAAGGCGAGAACTATTATGCCAAGCCGATGAATTGTCCATTCCATATTGAGATCTTCAAGAGCCACCTGCGCTCCTACCGCGATCTGCCCAGGCGCTACGCGGAATATGGGACGGTCTATCGCTACGAGCGCAGCGGCGTGCTCCACGGGCTGACGCGCGTCCGCGGCTTTACCCAGGACGATGCGCACATCTTCTGCCGGCCCGACCAGGTGGAGGAAGAGATCAGCCGGGCGTTGGAGTTCTCGTTGTACGTTCTGCGGTCGATGGGCCTGACGGATTTCAAAGCCTATCTCTCGACCATCCCGGAAAAATATGTCGGCGACCCGGCCGACTGGGACATGGCCACCGCAGCCCTGCGCCGGGCGATCGAAGCCCATGGGCTGCCCTACGAAGTAGACGAAGGCGGCGGCGCGTTCTACGGTCCCAAGATCGATCTGAAGGTGCTGGATGCCCTGGGTCGTGAGTGGCAGCTCTCCACGGTCCAGTTCGATTTCAATCTGCCAGAGCGCTTTGGCCTGGAGTACATCGGTGAAGATGGACAACCCCATCGTCCCTACATGGTGCACCGCGCGCTGCTGGGCAGCATGGAGCGCTTCTTTGGCGTGTTGATCGAGCATTTCGGCGGCGCGTTCCCGGTCTGGATGGCGCCGGTGCAAGTAGTCGTCATTCCGATCGCAGACCGGCACGTGGAATATGCCCGAGAGGTCGCAAAGCAGCTCCGCGCGGCAGGAGTGCGTGTGGAGCTGGACGAGCGCTCGGAGCGCATGAACGCCAAGATCCGCGATGCCCAGAAGCAAAAGGTCCCGTATATGCTCGTCCTGGGCGACAACGAGACGAACGACAGACAGGTCTCCCTGCGCGTGCGTGATGGCAGCCAGGAGAACAATATCCCACTGGAGGAGTTTGTGAGGCGGGCGAGGGATAGAATTGAAAAAAGGACGGCGACGCTGTAAAATAGGCACAGACCGTGGACGGCGGAGGAGTTTTGACCGTCTACGGTCTATTTTGTTGACGATTCAGGGCTCTACATGGTATTATTCGTCCGCCAAAAACCAGCCGCGTGCTGGTCAACTGTTTTGAAATAGGAGAAACTTATCAGCGCTTCAGAATTTCGAGTCAATGAGGGCATCCGCGTCTCGGAAGTCCGCCTAATTGGGCCGGATGGCGGCAACGTCGGTGTCGTGCCAATCCGCCAGGCCCTGCAGATCGCCCGCGACGCCGAGCTAGATCTGGTGGAAGTCTCGCCCAACGCCACTCCTCCCGTCTGCCGTGTGATGGACTTTGGAAAGTTCATTTATGAGCGGGCGAAGAAAGACCGCGAGGCAAAGAAAGCTCAG
Organism: Anaerolineales bacterium; assembly: GCA_036833655.1. Taxonomy (GTDB): domain Bacteria; phylum Chloroflexota; class Anaerolineae; order Anaerolineales; family Villigracilaceae; genus Defluviilinea. The sequence continues at coordinate 3,107 of DAITPI010000058.1, forward strand.
ACCAAGATTGAGGTCAAGGAAATCCGCCTGCGCCCGAAGACGAACGAGGCGCACCGCGGCTTCAAGGTGGACGATGCCCGCCGCTGGTTACTGCAGGGCCACAAAGTCCGTGTGACCATCAAGTTCCGGGGCCGCGAGATGGATTACCCCGAGATCGCCCTGGAAGATTTGAAGGAAATTGCGCAGGCGCTTTCGGATGTTTCGATCATAGAAGCATCGCCACAGATGGAAGGCCGCACGATGCTCGTGGTGCTGGCGCCCAGCAAAGGCAGCGCCAAGAAGAAAGAGAAGGGCGAGCAGCCCAGGACTGAGAAGGAAGCCCAAGCTCAATCCTAAACACGAGTAAGCCCCAAAGATGTCGAACGTCCGCGGGTACGCAGGTAGTGACCCGCGGTTCATTTTGTCTGAAAGGAGCAAGCAAGAATGCCTCGCAAAGCAAAAGCTGGCAAGACCAAATTGAAGACCCATAAGGCAACCTCCAAGCGTTTTCGCCTGACCGGGTCTGGCAAAGTGGTCCGTACCAAAGGCGGCAAAAGCCATCTGCGCCGACGCACATCGAAGCGCACCAAGGCTCAGCTGTCCGAAATGCTGGAAGTAAAGGCGCGCAAGATCATCAAGCGTGTCAAGCGCCTCGCCCCCAGCATGGATTAGCGCACAATCAGCGTGTTGCAACGATCGTAATCAATTTTTAGTTGCGGCTTTCGGGTGTTTGCAACTGGTATAGCCTAGACGCCTATGGCGTGCCGACGCCCGCGAGTGGCAGGAGAGTAGAACAATGCGTGTTAAAGGAGGCCCGCGAGGGCATCAACGTCACAAGAAGGTTTTGAAGATCACCAAGGGACAGCGCGGCGCCAAGCACCGTCTGTTCAAGCGTGCCAATGAAGCTATGCTGAAGAGCATGTGGTATGCGACCCGTGATCGCCGCGTGCGCAAGCGTGACATGCGCAAACTATGGATCGCCCGCATCAATGCTGCAGCCCGGTTGAACGGAACCACCTACAGCCAGCTGGTCGCCGCGTTGAAGAAGGCAAACATCGGACTCAATCGCAAGATGTTATCGGATATGGCAATCCGCGAACCGCAGGCATTTGCTGCGGTGGTCGCAAGAACAAGGTAAACAAGAAATCATGTAGGGCTGACCGGCTGGTCAGCCCTACATGATTCAACGGGGGTAAAATATTTTTATGAACACACTCCTCGCCGAACAAGTGCTCCCCACAGGCCAGACGCTCCAAATCGTCCAGGGCGATATCACCACGGAAGAGGTGGACGCGATTATCAATGCAGCAAATCAACATCTCCAGCACGGCGGCGGAGTGGCATGGGCAATCTCGAAAAAAGGCGGAGCCGCGATCCAACGGGAATCGGATGCCTGGATCCGCGAGCACGGTCTTGTCTCGCACGCGCGTCCCGCCTGGACCACGGGTGGGCTGCTGCCGGTAAAATACGTGATCCACACTGTGGGACCCGTCTGGGGAGAAGGCGATGAGGATGCGAAGCTCGAAACCGCAGTCACAGGTGCCCTGCGCGTCGCCGATGAGCTTGCCTGCCCTTCGATCGCGTTGCCCGCCGTTTCCACGGGCATTTATGGCTTCCCCAAAGATCGCGCGGCGCAGATCCTTTTCTCTGCAATGGAAGCCTATTTTGCGGTGAATCCATCCTCTGGTCTGAAAACCATTAAGCTGGTCTTGTTCGACGAGCCAACGGTGGATGTATTCCTCAAGACATGGCACGCCAAATGGGACGACCGGGCGTGATCACCTCTCCGCAAAACGCAAAGATCAAGCTCGTCCGCTCCCTGCTGGGGCGTGCGCGGGAGCGCCGCGCCGCGGCGGCCTTTGTGGTCGAAGGCGTGAGGCTGGTAGAAGAAGTCGTAAGTAGTAACTGGGAATTGAGGTTTGTGCTTTACGAGGAGTCACTTAGCAAAAGGGGTAAGTCGCTGATTCAAAGTCTACCATCGCGCGGTGTCGATATCGAGATGGTTTCACAAGGCTTGTTGAAGTCGTTAAGTGAAACCGAAACACCGCAAGGCATCCTTGCCGTAGTTGAGCACAAGCAATTACCAATTACCGATGCCCCAAATTTCATTCTTATCCCCGACCAGATCCGCGACCCGGGCAATCTCGGCACACTGCTCCGTTCCGCCGCTGCGGCAGGAGTTCAGGAGGTGTTGCTGCCGCCGGAAACGACGGATGCGTTCGCGCCGAAGGTGGTCCGTTCCGGGATGGGGGCACATTTCCGGCTACCGATCCACTCGATGACGTGGGCTGAGATCAAAGCCCAAACCGAGGGCTTGCAAGCTTACATAGCCGACATGGATGGCCAGTCCTGCTGGGAAACCGATCTTCGCCAGCCACTTGCTTTGATCGTCGGCGGGGAAGCGGAAGGCGCAAGTGAGGCCGCCAGAAAACTGGCAACCGGAAAAATCTCGATACCCATGTCTTCCGGCACTGAGTCCTTGAATGCGGGCGTGGCAGGCTCGGTATTGATGTTTGAAGTGGTGAGGCAGAGAAAATCCGTTGGTTGAGTAGGCGGTGCTTGCCCCACTGCGATGACGAAACCAACAAGAGTAGGCAAACCTCGAACAGGTGGTTTCGATGCGCTCAAGAAGAGCACTTGCCCTACTCGACCACCATGGAATCATAGAATGAAAATCCGCTCCATTACTTATTTCTGCAATCCCCAATACCCATTCGATGAAAGAATCCTGCACCGAGCAGGGCAATTTCTAGCGAAAGCCAAAATGGCCTTTGAGACCGCGGGATATGAAGTGCAGACGACACGTGTTGCCACCGTTCCCTTTCCGCAACTGCTGGGTGAGCAAAATCTGGACCAGTTGCCAGAACTCACGCGCCGGATCGCCGAGATTGGCGAACAGCTTGGTATCCAGTATCTCTCCCTCGGTCCTGCTTTGCCTGAATCCCCCCGCAGTTATGAAGTCATCCCGGAAAGCATTTTTGCTTCCAAGAATGTTTTCTTTGGCGGTGTGATGGCAAGCAAACGTCGCGGCATCGATCTAGCGGCAATTCGTGCGTGCGCGGACGTCATCGTTAAATGCGCTGCGATCGAGCCCAACGGTTTTGCCAACCTGCAATTCGCAGCGCTGGCAAATGTGGAGCCGGGCGCGCCGTTCTTCCCCGCGGCCTATCATGATCGGGAGGAGCCTGCCTTTGCGATTGCAACCGAATCCGCGGATCTGGCCGTTCAGGCTTTTGAACGCGCAAAAACGCTGGAAGAGGGAAGAAACACGCTGATTTCAGAAATCACAAAACACGGCCAGGCGTTCTCACGGGTTGCCCGTTCTCTAACTTCCAATCTCCAATCGCCCACCTTCCTCGGCATCGACTTCTCTCTTGCTCCCTTCCCTGAAGACGCCCAGTCCCTGGGCAACGCCGTGGAAAAGATGGGCGTGCCGAAAGTTGGCTTGCACGGTTCGCTCGCTGCGGCCGCCATACTGGCCGAAGCCATTGACCGCGCCGATTTCCCCCATGCGGGCTTCAGCGGCTTCATGCAGCCGGTCCTGGAGGATTCCGTCCTGGCGCGGCGCGCGGCGGAAGGCACTCTTACGGTCAAGGACGCCCTGCTGTACTCGGCCGTCTGCGGGACCGGACTGGATACCGTGCCGCTCCCGGGAGACACAACGTCAGAACAGATCGCCCCCCTGCTGCTGGACCTGTGCGCCCTGGCTGTACGGCTGGATAAGCCCCTGACTGCGCGGCTCATGCCGATCCCGGGCAAACGGGCTGGCGAGGCGACTAGCTTCGATTTCTCCTTCTTCGCGCCGAGCCGTGTGATGGCTCTGAATTCGGAGCGCCTGACCAATTCCCTTTCGGGATCAGAGGCATTCCACCTGTCCGCTCGGAAATAATGCCTGTTCTCGACTCCCTCCGGTTATTGAACTGGAGAGAGCTCTGGATGCTGTTTGCCATCATGCTCTTCGCGTATCTCTCACTACAGATTGGAAAAGCGTTAGCCAGGCAGTCCCGTTAACAAGACCTTAACTTCGACAAAATAGCCTTATGGTATAGTTTGTTAACAAACAATGCCAGAATCCATCCTCGTCGTCGAAGACGAACCCGCACTGCGTGACACGCTTTCCTATAGCCTGAAAAAAGATGGTTTTACCGTGGAAGCCGTCGGCGATGGCCGCTCAGCTTTGGAATCCGCACGACGCTTGAAACCAGATTTGATCGTCCTCGACCTCATGCTCCCCGAAATCGATGGCTTCGAGGTCTGTCGCATCCTGCGCAAGGAGATGATCACGCCCATCCTCATGCTCACTGCCCGCGATGATGAGATCGATCGCGTCGTCGGGCTGGAAGTGGGTGCGGACGACTACCTGACCAAGCCTTTCTCGATGCGCGAGCTGGTGGCGCGTGTCAAAGCTCAGTTGCGCCGCTCCCGGCTGCTGCGGGAGGAGCTCGAGAAGCAACCCCTGGCAGCGAGACCACAGGAAAAGCTGACCTTCGAAAACCTCGTGATCAACCTGACCCGCCGCGAAGTAACGCTTTCCGGGCAGCCTCTTGCGCTCAAGCCGCAGGAATATGAGCTGCTGCTCTTCTTTGCGGAACATAAAGGCCAGATGCTCTCACGTGAGTTTATCCTGGAGCGGGTCTGGGGCTGGGACTTCATCGGGGACAGCCGCACGGTGGATGTCCACGTCCGCTGGCTGCGGCAAAAGATCGAGGAGGACCCCGGCGAGCCAAAGCGGATCGTCACGGTACGAGGTGGGGGCTACCGTTTTGAGGGCTGAGTGAGACCGTAAGTGGTGACGGGTAATTACCAATTACGAATTACCAGTAATGAATTACTTAACCGTTCTAACCGTCATTATCTTGATCATCGCCGCGTGGTATGCGTGGCGCTATTACCGTCTGCGTCAGAGTCTGGATGAATATGCCCGCCGGCTGCGGGAGCAGGAGAGCGCTACCGGCATCCAGGAATTGGGGAATTTATCCAGTGCTGTCTCCTCCCTCATTTCAACTTTCAACTTTCAACTTTCCGCTCTGGAATCCGAACGCTCGCGCCTTGCCACCGTCCTCGAGCAGATCACGGACGGCGTGCTGATTGCGGACGCACAGGGCATCATCCAGTTTGCGAATCCTGCTGCGGGCAGGCTATTCCAGTTTAGCGATCCACTGCAGCGCAGTATTGCCGAGGTGGTGCGCAACCACCAGCTTGTGGAAGCCTGGCGACGCTGCCAGCAAACACGCCAGATGCAGAGCGAGTCGGTCGAGCTGCCCACCCGCCACCAGTACCTGCAGCTCATCGTCATTCCCGATCTGCACAGCAGTGGCAGCCTTTTGCTGGCACAGGATCTGACCCGCCTCCGCCGCCTGGAAACGGTTCGCCGGGACTTCGTCAGCAACCTCTCGCACGAGCTCCGCACGCCACTCGCTTCGCTCCGCGCCCTGGCAGAGACCCTTCAGGACGGCGCGCTGGATGACCCACCCGCCGCGCGGCGCTTCGTCGACCAGATCCAGATCGAGGTCGACGCCTTGACCCAGATGGCAAACGAGCTACTGGAGCTCTCCAAGATCGAGTCGGGGCGCTTCTCTCTGGACCGTTCACCGGTCGCGGCTTGCGATCTGCTACGCTCGGCTGCCCGGCGGATGCAGGTACAGGCGGAACGCGCCGGTGTCACGTTACATGTGCAGTGTGGGGATGACCTGCCAAAAGTAGAAGTAGATTCTCAGCGACTGGAACAGGTGCTGGTGAATCTGATCCACAACGCCGTCAAGTTTACGCCAACGAGCGGCGAAGTGACTCTGATGGCGGAATCCACTCCAGGCAACGTCCGCTTCGCGGTCCGGGACACCGGAATCGGTATCCCCGCTGAGGAGGTCTCGCGGATCTTCGAGCGCTTTTACCGGGTGGATAAATCGCGGACCGGCAGCGGGACAGGACTCGGGTTATCCATTGCCAGACACATTGTGGAGGCGCACGGGGGAAAAATCTGGGCGGAGAGCATGGAAGGACAGGGTAGCACGATTTACTTCACAATCCCTCAATGAAGATTCCTGGACGGATTCATAAGCATCTCCTGTACATCGATGGTTTTATGGTCATTAGAGGACTTAAGCCGTTTGTACGTGCCATCCTCTTGCAGGAGGCGGGCGCGCGTATTGTCCTTTAGATACAAATGTAGCATTTCATCGCGTACCTGGCGGATGTGCTCCGGCTTTTCAATCGGAAAGATCACTTCCACGCGATGATCAAGGTTGCGCATCATGAGATCAGCGCTGCCCGTATAAATCTCTTCTGCCCCGCCATTGTAAAAATAATACACCCGGCTATGTTCAAGATAACGACCAACAATGCTCACCACACGAATATTATCACTTACACCCTTTATACCAGGTCGTAAGCAACACATGCTACGCACCAGCAAATCCACTTTGACCCCGGCTTGAGACGCCTTGTAGAGTAGCTCAATAAAACGCTGGTCTACAATGGCATTGACTTTAATAATAAGATGAGCCTTGTGACCGGCTTTCGCGTGTTCGATCTCGCGATCGATCAATTTCTCCAGATCGAAACGCAAGTTAAAGGGTGCAACAAGCAATTTTTTGAAATCGTGTTTCTCAGAATAACCGGTCAGGTGGTTGAATAGATCGGTAACGTCCGATGCAATCGATTCGTCGCAGGTGAACAGTCCAAGATCCTCATAAATAAGCGAGGTCACAGCATTGTAATTTCCCGTACTGAGATGCAGATACCGGCGAATGCCATCCCCTTCTTTGCGGATCACCATGATCACCTTGCAATGAACCTTGAGGCCCACCAATCCATACACAACATGCACGCCTTCCTGCTCGAGCATCCGTGCCCAGCCAATATTGCTCTCTTCATCAAAGCGGGCTTTGAGCTCCACCACGACAGCCACTTGCTTTCCGCGCTCGGTAGCTTCGAGCAATGCCTCGACCACTGGCGCGTTCTGTCCCACCCGGTAAACGGTTTGCTTGATCGCAAGTACATTTGGGTCGCGAGCCGCCGCACGAAGAAAATCGATCACCGGATAGAAGGAATCATAGGGTTGATGTAACAGAATATTTTCTTGTTTGATGACCTCGAAAATATCACCTGCCAGCATCGCATCCTTAAACACCTTGGGCACAACCGGCTGATAGATGGGAAACTTTAGCTCATGCCGTTCGACATTGTTATAGATCTGCCACAGACTACTCAAACCAAGCGGAGCGGGTAACACATACACATCATTAGCCCTGATCTCAAGGTTCTCGATCAACAGTTCTCGAATGGCATACGGCATGCTTTCATAGATTTCTACTTGGACCACAGAGGCAAATCTGCGCTTGCGAATGCTCTGTTGCATGGTCTCAAGCAAATCGTCTGCTTCGATCTCCTGGATCTCGACATCCGCGTCGCGGATGATGCGGAAGGGGTAGGCAGCCACAACCTCCAATCCGGGAAAAAGCGAGGCGAGATTCGCCATGATCGCCTGCTCGAGCCAGACAAAATAATGATGGTAAGGGATCGTGCCATCCTTGCGCGCGCTACCCGAGGAACGTTTGATCGGCACAAGGCGCGGCAGTGTATCCGGCACTTTCAGGCGCGCAAATTTTTCATTGCCTTTCTTATCCTTAATGACAATCGCAAGGTTCAAGCTGAGGTTCGAAATATGAGGGAAAGGATGTCCCGGATCGAGCGCAAGCGGGGTCAGAACAGGGTATACCACTTCCTTAAAGTAATCGTCGACTTTATTTGCCTGAGTCTTCGTGAGCTTGCGATATTCCATCAGATGGATGCCAGCTTTATCCAGTCGCGGTAGGATCTTCTTGTTTAGACACTGAAGCGCACTTCCATACAACTCAAGGGATAGCTTACGGGCTGCCGCCAGCACTTCGGGGGGAGTCATGCCATCTGGAAAAACCTCCATGATGTGCGCCTCCACCTGCTTGCGGATGCCGGACACGCGCACCATGAAGAACTCGTCCATATTGGAGCCAAAAATGGCAAGAAACTTCAATCGCTCTAGCAAGGGATTGCCCTCGTCCTGCGCTTCTTCCAGCACACGTCGCTGGAATTCCAACAAACTGATTTCGCGGTTGATATACAGGGTTGGGGAAGAAAGATCAATGGCTTCTGACATAGTATTCTCTTGTGTGTCAGGACTCAACCTCGCAAAGTTGCCTGGATAGTCACTATTTATCGCCAAGTTCCAGCAGGATGCCGGGCGTCAACAACCACTCCAGCGTCGCGCGGTGATCACTGTGACGAAGGTCATCGGCTGTAAGATAACACACGCCACCCTTCTTAAGGGTAATATCGACTTTCGCGTTTTCTGCTATGAGCAGACCCACAAGGGTACTCAGATGGGGCTCGTGCCCGACGAGCGCCAGACTATCCACTGAATACTTCTCATTCACTTCGCCAATCAAGAGCTCAGGATTCCCCAGTGGGATCAGGTTATCGCTGAAGGCAAGGTCTTTCTTCATTTTGAACACGTCTGCCAGAATTTCGGCAGTCTCGCGGGCGCGAACATAAGGGCTGGTCAAGATCAAATCAAATTCCACGCCCAAATTGCGCAAGCCTTTGGCGACCTGGCGCATTTTCTTGCGTCCTTTGTCTGTGAGCGGACGCTCGCTATCCGACTCGTGACCGGAGGTTCCTTCATCAGCAGCAATGGCATGGCGGATCACATAGAGGTTCATGTTATTTCTCCCAGGGAAAAGGTTGATCTGGCGCAGCGCGCCAAAATGTATCGAGCTGATCCATGCTTTCAAGGTAGGCGGAAATGGCTTTTGCGTGGCAGGACTCGTAATAATTGCGAACCGGTTCGGGATCGAACGAAGCAGCCTGAACGGGAGCATCCGCCAGCGCCTGCACGATGATTTCGATATCCTGGATCTCTCCCATCAGGGATTGATAATCGTGCATACGCCTGAGATTCTCCATTGGAAACCCGGGCAATAAGGGGTGGACGATCTCAACCATGTAACGAAAGGATTTGAAGCCAATTCGCACTCGGTGGACTGTGGTGGCTTGCGCGGGATTGACCCAGTTCTGACGTTGCTTCGTGATGGCATATGCGTTGTCTACAGTCGTTAGCAGGTCAAAAACAATACTCTTAGACTCGGTTCGCAACAATTCGCGCAATCGGCGGATCCTTTTGGATACGTCAAATAGATCCACCACCCTCAACTTTTTGCGAAGCGTTTTTAGGAGCTTCTTTTCGACACCTTGCAGGTAGTCTTGAAACACCTGAAGCTGTGGCAGCTGCTGTAAGGTCTCAGAGATTTCAGCCAGGATGACCTGCGTATCCCGCAATTCGTCGAACTCGTCTAGCTGCTCTTTGAATGCGCGGCTTAGTCTCTGCAAGCGCGGTCGGGGAGCTACCGAATTCAGAAGTCTGATCAGGGCAAGCATACGCCGGGCTGCAGTTCGCATATCATGGACTGCTTCGTTCGAAAATTCTGTGCGGCATTGTTTGAGCCGGGCACGATAGTTCGTCCAGCGCTGATCCAGCGCCTCGACCAGAAAGCGGTTTACTGCGAAAGCTGGGGAATTCCTTCCCGTCTCGGAGGCGGTTGTAACCATTCATCAATCCATTTCCAGGTCCGCACCGAACACGTCCCTGAATTGTGATTTGCGCTTGTCGAATGCCCAGTTCAAGAGCAACTGATCTTTCCTGCCAGATATCTTCAACCGCCAGCCCGATCTTGTTTCTCGCAGCGTGACATCGGTCACGTTTCCCATATGACTGATATCCAGCGAATCGGCAAGACGCAGGAGTGCGGAAAGCTTGATGACGGTCAGACGATCTTTTTGCGGCAGGGACCTAAAGTTCTCATCTTCCGTGGAAGGAGATTGCCGGCGATGATAACGAACGAGATTGGCGACGATATCCTGTTCACGCTGGACCAAACCGATCAGGCGATTGACGCTCAAAAGATAATAACCATGTTTATCGTGGTCGACGGAATTGATGAAATGCCCAATGTCATGCAGCAATGCACCGATCTCAAGCAGCAGGAGGTTACTCTCCTCCAGATTATGAAGAGGCTTGGATTGTTCAAAAAGACGAGCCGCCAGCTTGGAGGTCAAACAGGCATGTTTCTCATCGAATTGGTACTTGCGACCCATGTGCAATGCTGACTCCCAAACCTGTTCCCTGCGCTCAGGCCGCCGACTTTTGGAAAGATCTTCCGCGATATCTATCAGGATTCCATCCTTTAAGCCTACGTTCGGAATCGCGATTTCTTTTGCCCCCGTCTCACTGGCAATCAAGTGCAGGACGATGCTAGCGGGAAGAATCACGTCCGCTCGGTCCGGGCGAAGTTTCAATTTGCGGATGCGCTCATTATAGGTCATGCGCTCCAGACGCTCGATCAGTTCCTGCAATTCATCCAGTGTGATGAAGCGATCGCTCTCCGCCTTAAATAGCTTTTGACGAAGGCGCCCGATCTCTTCCACATTTCCGCCAGTTCCAACACAAACTTGCACTTTCTTATGTCCAAGATCCTGCTCGATTCGATACCGTGCCGCCTCGGAATACTGACGCACCAGGTTGCCAAAGGAATGTACGGACTGATGCTGTCCATTCAGTTTTTCCAGAAGGCGGACTGTTCCCAGGTTATAGCTATCTGTAGAGATGATATTCCGCCCGGTCGAGATCGTCACTTCAACGCTACCCCCACCGATATCGATCAACAGAGTATGTTTGTTTTTAAGATTTAGCACATGTGCGGCTGCCAAGTGGATCAGGCGTGCCTCTTCCTCTCCACTGATAATTTCGATCTCGATCCCACTCGTTCGAAAGACCCGGTCAAGCAGAATATCGCTGTTCCTTGCTTCTCTTGCCGCGCTCGTTGCGACGGCACGTAGATGCTGGACATTGAAATTCTCAGCCATTTGCTTGAAACGCACAAAGGCTTCTTCCGTCTGCTGGAGAGTTTTTTCCTCCAGATTCCCGTTGCGAAAGACATCCTGCCCCAGGCGCACAGGCAGGCGAATACTCTCAATGGTGTTCACCTGCCAAGATTCACTCACTTCCCCGATCACCATACGCATGGCATTGGAACCGACATCGATCGCCGAGATATTCATGCTTCACAACTCAGAAGTTACACAAAGGGAATCGAATCTGGACGGATTCCCTCTCCATTTGGGTGCTCACCTGTGGCAAGGTAAATGACCTGTTCGCATATGTTGCCTACACGATCCCCCAGGCGCTCCAGATTGTGGGCAGCCCAAATCACATGATTCGCGCGTTCAATGTTTCTCGCATCGCCCAGGACGCTTTCCACTGCCTTATCGTAAAGCCTGCGGTACCATTCGTCAATCCCATCGTCCTCTTGAATGAGAGCCCTCGCAACCTGCTCGTCTTCCTGCATGAAGGCGGTCATGGCACGGTGCAGCAGGTCAATGGACTGTTCCGCCATCATGTAGATATCGTTCAGGATTCTTGGCAGGCTTAACCCCTGCGAACGGAGATTGAGATTCGCGATCCCCTTGGCGTAATCCCCGATCCGTTCCAGTTCCG
>DAITPI010000059.1:0-14549 GCA_036833655.1 Anaerolineales bacterium
ACTGGAGGCGTTTTACCTCTATGGATTGCCCGCGCCTTTCGCATCGACAACTGCCCGATTGATAGAAGAGGCTGCTGTGGACGTGCTCGGAACGCTCCAGGATTAACTGCACGATCCATACGCAATGTCGTGCAGATCAAAGCGGTCCAACGATTTCTCGACTAACAAAAGGAGAATACCATGAAGAGAAATTTGATGACTGTGCTCGGCCGTATCGTGCTTGTGTCGCTGCTGGCGGCCTGTGCTGCCCCAGCACCTCCCACTGCTGCGCCCGCAGCCCAGGAACCTGCATCCGGGCAGCCTGTAAAGATCTCGTTCTGGTCACATGATTTCCCACCACGCGAGAAACTTGATCGGGAATTCATGGAGAAATTTAAGCAGGATAACCCCGGGGTGGAGATCGAATATGTACTGGGTCCGGGCGACGATGTGCAGTATCTGACAAAGCTCACCACGGCGATGGCCGGCGGCGAGGGACCCGATTGTTTCAACCTGTTGAACTTCAGCGCCGGCCGCCTATTGGAACAGGGCGCGGTCGCGCCGCTCGACCTGGCTACGCTTGGCTTCAAGAATCTTGATGAGATCAAGCAGACCTATGTAGAAGGCACCCTCAACGGATTGATCAAAGATGACAAGCTTTACGCCATGCCCTCCGAGGTAAGCAACTACGCCATGTTCGTCAACCAGAAGATGTTCGCCGACGCCGGTTTGGATGTGGACAAGGACATGCCCAGGACCTGGGAAGAGATGATCCCTCTGGGCAAGCAGCTCACGAAATACGACGGCGATACCATTACGCGGCGAATGTTCGACTTCACCTACGGCCAGGCCGATGATGCCACGTCGCCGGCCCTTTCCCTGGCAGGCATGGCCTACCAACTGGGCGGCACACTGTTCAATGAGGATGAGACCGAATCCCTGGTCAATACAGAGCCATGGGTCAGATCTCTCCAGTACCAACAGGACTGGGTGATGAAGGAAAAACTGGGCGATCCCTCGCTGACGGTGGCGTTCCTGGCGTTCGGGGATGGGTCCGTGGGCATGTTCCTGGGCGGCTCCTGGTATGGGCCGTATCTTGCGGAACAGAAAAGCCCGACCTCAGATCAGTTCGTGGTGAAGCCTCTGCCACGCTGGAAGGACAGCACCAACAATACCGGTTCCTTCCTCTATGCGTATGGGCTGTTCGTGAATTCCAAGAGCAGTCCGGAAAAGCAAATGCTCTGCACCAAATTGATCAAGGAGCTTTCCTCTCATCCTGAGGAGTATTTGAAGGCCGGCGGCCTGCTGCAGCCTTCCATCGCTTTGACCAAATCTGAAACTTTCAAGAACACGCCCTTCCTGGATGTCTTTCTGGAGGATATGAAGGGAACGCCGTATTGGCCCACCCACCCGAAATCCTTCGAGATCGCGGACTCCCTCGTCCGCGCGCTCCAGCGGGCGGTCCTGGATGAGGCTCCAGTCCAGGAATCTCTGGATCAAGCCAAAGCGGAGATCGATGCCCTGCTAACAGGACAATAAGCTTTCCTATAGGTCTGAAGATTCTCGGGGAGGAAAAGGATTTCCTCCCCGGTTACTTTGAGGCGAAGATGGCCATGACCACAACCGGCTCGAAGAAAAAGGGACTGAATATTTATACGAGGCAGCGCCTGTGGGGACTCTCATTTGTGCTGCCGGCGTTCATTTTCTTTGCTATCTTCGCCTTTTATCCCATGATCAACGCCTTGTTTATCAGTTTCACCGATTACACCCTGATGAATGAGCCGAATTTTGTCGGCTGGGAGAACTACGCCCGCATGCTGACGGATGCGCGCTTCAAGATCATGATCAATAACACCCTGGGATTTGTAATCGGGAGCACGATCCCGACCATTTTGATTTCTCTGGGCCTGGCACTCGTCTTACAGCGCAATTTCATCGGGCGGGACTTCCTACGGACGCTTTACTTCCTGCCCATCGTCTTTTCCGGTGTCGTCGTGTCGATCGTCTGGCGTTTGCTCTACCATCCCCAAGGCTTGATCAATACGCTCCTCGATCCCATCATCCAGAGCACACCGCGCTGGATCACCGACAGTGACGTGGCTCCCTGGGCGCTAATCATCTTGAACATATGGCAGTCTGTTGGGTTCTACATGGTGATCTTCATCGCCGGACTGCAAAATATCCCGGATGACTTCTACGATGCTGCCCGGGTGGACGGCGCCAATTCCGCCCAGTCTTTCTGGTACATCACGCTGCCCCTGCTAAAGCCCACCACTTTACTGGTCACCGTGATCTCGATCATTAATTTCTTTCAGACGTTTACCTACCAGTATGTAATGACGAAAGGCGGTCCGAGCGACGCCACCAATGTGATCTCGCTGTACATCTACCTGAATGCATTCCAATATCAATACATGGGGTATGCCTCCGCCATGTCCATTGTCATGTTCTTGTTCATCATGACCCTGACGCTGATCCAGTTCCGCTTTGTCCGCACGGAAGACATCACCTATGTCTAAGCGAGATACAGAGAGCCGGAGCGATTCACCTGAGCGTACCCGAAAGTGGGCAATCGCACCCTCCAAAATGCTGATCTATCTCACGATGGCGCTGGGCGCGCTGGTATTCTTTCTGCCAATATTTTACATGCTGACCGGTTCGCTGAAGCAATCCAGTGATATTTTTAAGGTCCCGTTCCAGTGGATTCCATCGCCCTTCGTCCCGGAAAACTATACGGAGGCAATGAAAGTCGCTCCCTTCGGGCGCTACTTCCTCAACAGCCTGATTGTGGGCGTATTCACCACCCTGCTCAATGTTTTCTTTTCCGCGCTGACAGGGTATGGCTTTGCCAAATACAATTTCTGGGGCAAGAAATTCCTGTTCATCGCGATCCTGAGCACCTTGATGATCCCGTTCCAGGCCATCATGGTGCCGTTGTATATCATCGTGCGTGACTTCAGCTGGTTGAATAGTTATCTGGGGTTGATCATTCCCTGGTCGCTCAGCGCCTTTGGCGTGTTTCTGATGCGCCAGTTCATTCTGTCCATACCTAACGAGCTTATGGATGCAGCTCGCATTGATGGGGACAGCGAGCTGGGGATTTTCTGGCACGTGGTCCTTCCGCTTTCGAAGACCCCCCTGGTCACCCTGGCAATCTTCACCTTCCTGGACAGCTGGAACAACCTGTTATGGCCGCTGATCATCATCACCAAGCCCGAGATGCGCACCGTCTCACTGGGGTTGACGGAGTTCCAGACCTTACATGGAACGTCCTACAACCTGTTGATGGCAGGATCCACCGTTGCCACTATTCCCATTCTGATCCTGTTCATCTTTCTGCAGCGTTACTTTATTCGCGGCGTGGTACTGAGCGGATTAAAAGGGTAACAGCAATCGAAGGACCCCCGCCAGTTCGGAAATCACTCATACAACCTTTTATGCCTGCAACACACGCTCATCATGAACCATAATTTCCTGCCTCACACAATCGCTGCCAGGCAGATGAGACAGGTAAATCGCTCTGCCATTCTTGAGTTGATTCGTCAGGGTAGTCCTATTGCACGTTCGGAAATCAGCCGGCTGCTGAAATTAAGCATGCCGACCATCATCCGGATCGTGGATGAACTGATTGAAGATGGTCTAGTCCGCTCGACCGGGGTGACTGCTGGAGCCGCGGGCCGCCCGCGTGAATTGCTGGAATACGACAAGAACGGCAGCTCTGTGATCGGCATTGATCTGGGCGGCACCAGGCTGTATGGAGCGTTGGCCAACATTGGCGGCGAAATCCTTGAAGAGATTCAAGAGCAGCAGAATTTCTCAACCGGGGAGCAAAGCTATCTACTTGTCAAAGAAATGATCCATTCCTTGATCCGGATGGCCAAGGAATCGCAACAGAAATTGCTGGGAGTGGCTGTCGGTGTGCCCGGTGTAACGCACTTCCGTGAGGGGGTCGTGGAATGGGCGCCCAGCCTGGACTGGCGCAACTTCCCGCTGAAACAAAGACTCGAAGGATATTCTCACGTGCCCGTCCTGGTCGAAAATGATGTCAATCTGGCGGTGCTGGGTGAGCAATGGTTCGGCACAGGCAAGGGAGTCAATAACATGGTCCTGCTGGCCCTTGGCACGGGCATGGGGGCTGGACTGATCATCGATGGCGCCCTTTACCGCGGGCATAATGAATCCGCAGGCGAGGTGGGCTACATGGTTTCAGGTATCGAGATGCTTGGGCAGAAGTATGACGGATTCGGCGCAATGGAAAGCATCGTCTCGGGAACAGCAGTTGCAGAACGAGCCAGGAAGCTCTTGCAGGGCCACGGATCTAAGGATCAAGTGGATGGTTTGACCGCTGCCGATGTATTTGCCGCGGCGCGCGTAGGAGAGGGCTGGGCAAGGCAGGTTGTGGAGCAGACAGCCGACCACCTCAGCCTCACCATCATTAACATCGCCTCCCTCCTGGATCCTGAGCTGATCGTGCTGGGAGGCTGGGTTGCCAGTTCGGGCGACCTTCTGATCCCAGCCATCCTGCAGCGGATTCAGGGTGTCATCCCGCATGTCCCACGCATCGAAGCTTCCGTCCTGGGCACCCGGGCGACCGTCATGGGTGCCACCTGCATGACGGTCCATCGGGCAAAAGATTACTACGTGATCCGTCGCCTGAGCTGAGAGGAGATTTTCAATCCGCCGGTAGAAGAGCCGCGGAATGCACGACACACTGGAGAACTTAGCATGGATCCACTTGCGATTCTCGGCGGAACGCCAACAAAGAAGAATCCATTTCTCGATTGGCCGCAATACGACCAGAGAGAGGAGAGGGCTCTCATGGAGGTGTTGCACAGCGGCATCTGGTGGCGCACGCCAGGCACAAAAACCCTGCAATTCGAAGAGGAATATGCTGCCTATCATCAGGTTCCGCATGGGGTTGCCTGCACAAATGGAACAGCTGCGCTTAAGATGGCGTTAGCCGCCCTCGACTGCGTTAGCCGCCCTCGACATCGGGCCCGCAGACGAGGTCTTTGTGCTCGTCAAAGGCAAGGCTGTCCTGTTCGCCATTGACGAACAAGGCATGCAGATCGAAGAGATGAAACCCGGTGTGATCTACAATGTCTGCAAGGGGGTGTGGCACAACCTGACCTCGACCCGTGATGCGAGCTGGATCATCGCCGAGAACTACAATACACACCTGCACGATTGCGAGTTCCGCCTGCTGAGCACGGAGGAACGGAATCACCTGAAATCGAATTTACCCATCTGGGTAAAACAGGAGGCATGATGTACCATCCCAAAGTGGGTAGCTACGCGGTGTATGAACCTCCCGAGGAGGGCTGGGAGAACTGGGAACAGCAGTTCGCACAGATCAATGCAGGGCTTGCGAGCGTGGGGCTGGAGTTTATTGCCGCACCCGAGGCAGTGAAAGACCCCGCCTCCTGTGGGCGCGTTGCAGATTTCTTCGCAGCGCAAAGGGTGGATTTGTTGCACGCACTCATCATCACCTGGTCATTCGACCATTACACGATCGAGCTCCAGCAGCGGACCGGCAAGCCCGTGGCGATACGCGCCATCCCGGGCATCCGCACGGGCTCTGTCGTTGGCTCGATGCAATTGAATTGCGTGCTCGCGGATCTCGAAGTACCACACCGTTTGTATTACGGCGAAATCGAGGATCAGACGGTGGTACAGGAAATCAACACGTTTGCCAAGGCCTGTGCTATTCAGAATAAGCTGCGCGGGGCGCGGATGGCAGTGATCGGGCGGCGCACCGAAGGCATGACGCCCACTGCCGTGGACGAGATTGAAGTGCTGCGCCTGTTCGGGACGCGCCTGCTCAATTACGGCCTGGACGAAATCCAGGAGATGGCGAGCAGAGTCGAGCTCCCGCAGGCGGAAGCGGCCTGGGGCCGGATCTCCGCCGGCGCCGCGAAAGTCATGTCAAAGACCGAGCACGGGGTCAGCACGACCCGCACCTATCTGCTTTTGAAGCAAATGGTAAAGGATCTCGGTTTGAGCGCCATCACCATTGGCTCCTATCCACAGTGCCAGGGAACAATGTGCGTGCCGATCGCCTGGCTGAATGAGGATGGTATTCCAACAGGTTGCGAAGGGGATGTCAATTCGACTTTGGCCATGCTTATGCTGAGCATGCTCACAGACAATCCCGTCCATTTTGGCGAGATGCTCGCTTTTGACGAGCAACACAACGCGTTGATTACCTCCCATTGCGGCTGCGGCTCACCGTCGCTTGCGGATGAACACGGCTATAGCCTGCAGCCGGTGCGGCTGGCGAACAACGGGGTATGCATCCGTTACGCGGCGAAGCCAGGTCCTGTCACGTACGTCAACTTTGTCGGACGCAAAGGCAACTACCGGCTGTGCGCGATCGAGGGCGAAGCCGTCCGCACAGGCATGGTCTTCGAGGGCAACCCGTTGCGCTTCGAATTGAAGTCCCCCCTCAGGAAAGTCTGGGAGGCGGCTGGCGAGCATGGGCTGGGTCATCACTGGATGACTGCTTATGGCCATGTATCGCCCGCCTTGGTTGAGTTCTGTAAACTGGCTGGCATCCAGGGCATCTTCCCGGATCTTGATCTGATCGTAGAGGCACAATGAACTCACGTGAACGAATCCTCGCTGCTATTCGCCACGAGCCGGTCGATCATGCCCCACTATATCTTCGTTTGTGGGACATGCACGAGGGCGTGGACAACTTCCCATTCAACTGGCGTGATCAGGTATGTCGGGCGGAGTATCTACTCAAGCTGGGCGTGGATGACACACTTCTGCTCGAGCCGCCTCTGGGATACACTGAGGAATATGACGCCGATCGCGTACAGGGCATCCATGCTGCCGTGACCCCATTGCCGCCGCCCGAAAAGGGGGACAAGCCCCTCCTCAACAAGATTTATCACACGCCCGATGGAACCCTGTCGATCACGGTCCGGCTCAGCAAGGACTGGATTCACGGGAACGACATCATGCTGTTCAGCGATTACAACCTTCCACGGCAAACTGAATCCCTCATCAAGAACATCGACGATGTGAAGCGCTTGAAACACCTGCTGGCAGCACCGACGTCCGAGCAAATTGATGAATTTCGCGAACGATCCAGACGTATCCACTGGGAAGCCGAGCGCCTGGGTGTTGCGATCGACGGCGGCTGGACGGCCCTCGGCGATTCCGCGGTCTGGTTGTGCGGCATCAACAACGTCTACCGCTGGCAAAAGCGTGAGCCCGAGCTGCTCGATGCGTTGTTCGATGCGCTGCTCGAATGGGAGATGATGCGCACTGAACTCGTTCTACAGGAAGGCGTCGACGTGATGGTGCACATGGCCTGGTACGAAGGCACGATCTTCTGGACACCCAAAGCCTTTCGCCGCTTCATCAAGCCGCGCCTCGCCGCGTTGGTGGACAGATGCCACGCACAGGGAGTTCCGGTCCGCTACATCATCACCAAGGAGTGGAAGCCCTTGCAGGAGGATTTGCTGGAAGTGGGCATCGATTGCATCACCGGCATCGACCCTGTCCAGGACAAGATCGATTTGCGACAGGTCAAGCAACAGATCGGAGACAGGCTATGCCTGATGGGTGGGCTCAACGCCGCGGTCACGGTGGCGCTCGGGAACGAAGAGCAGATCCGCCGGGCGATCGACGAGGCGATGGAAATCCTGTCTCCTGGCGGCGGCTTCATCTTATTCCCTGTTGATAATCTCTTCTGTTCCCTGCCCTGGGAAAAGGTTGAACTGGTCGTCGAACAATACAAGAAACACTGGTAACAAAGGAGGCGCTCCAAGAAACTTATTGACCCCCAATCGAAACACATCAAACCGCATTTTCCTCAACATTGAAAGGAGTGAAGAAATGACCCGCTATAAACTGCTCGCACTTCTCGTCGCGGTTGCCTTAATCCTGGCCGCCTGCGGCGCGCCCCCCACGCAGGCGCCGGGGCCCGAGGCCACGGAACCGCCCGCCTCGCAGGCAAAACCGATCGTCGTCGCTGTCTGGAGCGGACCCGAGCACGATAACCTCGTCAAGGTCGCCGCTGAGTACACGAAAGCCACGGGGAAAGAGGTGATCGTCGAGGAAGTAGCGCGCGAGGCCTACTTCGACAAACTGAACACCATCACCGCCACCTGCGGCAAGGATTACGACGCGTTCTACGCCATGTCCGATTTCATCCCCGCTTATGTAGCCGCGGATGGTCTCAAGGACTTGAACACCTTCTTCGAGGATCCGGCCGTAGCCAGCCCTGATTTCAGCCTGGAGGACTACGGCATGGCAACCAGCTTCTTCACCTTCGACGGCAAAACCTACGTGCTACCCTCCGAGGGTGACACGGCCTGGTTATGGTACCGGAAAGACCTCTTCGAAGCTGCCAAGCTCAAACCGCCCGAAACCTGGGATGATTTCTATGCTGCTGCCAAGCAGTTGAACGACCCCGACAACGGCGTATACGGCGCGGTGATTGGCGTCAAACCCGACGAAGCCTGGTGGGACTTCATGTACTACCTCTTCGGACAAGGTGGTGAGCTGCTCAATCCCGATAACACGGTCGCGATCAACAATGAGACGGGCGTCAAAGCCCTGACCTTCTACTCCAACCTTCTCAAGGAAGGCCTGGTCCCGCCCGATGTTTCCACGTACGGCTATGTGGAAATCCTCGAGTCACTGTCCAAGGGCAAGGCAGCCATGGGCATCGAATGGATGGCCGCCGCGCAGGACCTGCTGAGCTGTGAGAAGAGTCTTTGCGATGAGAGCGGTAATCCGTTACTTGGTTACACACTGACCCCCGGCATCAAACAATCGGACGGCTCGATCAAACGGCACACCGGCGGAAGCCAGTGGGGCTGGGCTATCCCGTCCTGCTCAGAGAACCAGCAGGAAGCGTACAAGTTCATCGAATGGCT
Source organism: Anaerolineales bacterium (assembly GCA_036833655.1). GTDB lineage: Bacteria > Chloroflexota > Anaerolineae > Anaerolineales > Villigracilaceae > Defluviilinea. Next base: position 8,874 of record DAITPI010000059.1, read on the forward strand.
CACCAGCCCGACCGGCGCGAAGCTCTGGGCAATGAACGGCGGCATCCCGGGCAATATCAAGGCTTTGAGCGATGCGGAAGTCGTCGAGAAGATCCCACAATTTGCGCTGCTGGCTGAGGTGATGCCCTACCGCTCCATCTTCCCGACCCTGACGGTTTCACCCGAAATGCTGCCTATCGTCAACGAAGGCGTTGTCGCTGCGGTAACCGGCACCAAGGACCCGCAGACGGCCGCGGATGATATGGCAATGAAGCTGACCGAGATTCTGAAGAAAGGCGGTTACGTCAAGTAACAAGGAGAAGGTGCGTTGCCACTTTCCCTAACAAATTCTCCGTCATTGCGAGCCATATTAAGCGGCGGACGGCACAGGCAAAAGCGGGCGAAGCAAGCTCGTACATCGTGAATGAGATTGCTTGGTGCACCGGCCTGACGTACGTCGCCAAGAAAGACTCGCAATGACGGGTAAGTGAGGACCAGGCTCTGATACAATCGACAAAACCTTCAGGGACTTTTCTCACCTCTGATTACCGTTTCACTGCAGCCACATGGATCTGACACAAAGCCGTTCTCATAGCACTTATCGCCGCATTGTCCGCAGGATCGAGCCTGCGTTTTACATCGCGCCGGCATTCATCGTCCTGGCAATTGTCCTTTTCTACCCTCTTGGCTATGCCCTGTGGCTCAGCTTCCACCAGTGGACCCTGCGGACGTTTAAGCAAGGGGTGCCATTTACCGGCTTCCAAAACTACGTCGAGCTCTTTTCCAACCCCGATTTTCTCAACTCGATCCGGATCACATTTACCTTTGTTATCCTGGCCATCAGCTTCGAATTTGTGTTGGGCATGGCACTGGCTCTATTGTTGAATCAGGAGCTCCACGGCCGGGGTCTTTTCCGCTCGATGATCCTTCTGCCGATGATGTGTACGAACGTGGTCATCGGTCTCATGTGGCGCCTGCTGCTGAACTATCAGTACGGGCTGGTCAATTATTATCTGGGGCAGCTCGGTTTTCTGCCAGTCGAATGGCTGAGTTCACCCGGGGTCGCGATGGCCAGCGTGGTGCTGGTGGATGTGTGGAACACGACTTCGTTTGTCGCCCTTATGCTCCTGGCCGGGCTGCAATCCCTGCCCGAGGAGCCGTTCGAAGCCGCCAAGATCGACGGGGCGTCCGGCATCCAAGCTTTTTTCTATCTGACCCTGCCTCTGCTCAAGCCGATCATCCTGGTCGCGCTGCTCTGGCGCTTCATCGACACCTTCCGCATCTTCGACGTTATCTACTTGCTCACCGCCGGCGGACCCGCGCGCGTCACGGAAACTGTAAGTATCTATGTTTACCGTTACGGCTTCCAATCATTCAACCTGGGAGTCGCCGCGGCTTCTTCATTCATCATGCTGCTGATCATGCTCATCATCGCGGGACTGCTGGCGCGCGCGATCGGCCAGCAGGAATAAGCTGCCATGCAATTAAACCGCCTGCGCCTGATCAAACGCCTGATCACGATCCTTGTCTATGCTCTGGTCATTCTGGTCATCCTGCTTTCTGTCGGGCCGATCCTTTATCTGGCCTTGACTTCGTTCAAAGAGCCCGAGCTGACCTTTGCTATCCCACCTGTCTGGAAGTTCACGCCGACGCTGCAGAACTACGAAGAGGTCTTATCCTCCACCAACTTCAACAAATACTTCATGAACAGCGTCATTACGGCCCTGTCCACCACCGGCATTGCACTGTTCCTGGGGACGCTCGCGGCGTATGGATTTTCCCGCTTCCGGTTCCGGGGCCACTTCTGGCTCAGGATGAGCTCCCTGATCCCGCAGATGCTGCCACCCATCGCCATTGTCGTGCCGCTATACGTGCTCTTCAGCCGACTAGACTGGATCGACACGCGCCAATCGCTGATCATCTCGTATCTGACCTTCACTATTCCCCTCAGCACCTGGATGATGGTCGGCTTCTTCGACGACGTGCCCCTCGAACTGGAGGAAGCCGCCATGATCGATGGTTGTTCTCGTTTCGGCGCGCTGATGCGTGTGAGCCTGCCGCTCGTTGTCCCCGGCATGGCTGCCACGGCCATCCTGGCCTTCCTCTACTGCTGGAACGAGTTTCTCTACGCTGTCATTCTGACAGGCCGTAATGCCCGCACCCTGCCTGTCATCATTACCTCATTCATGACCAATAAGTCGGTGCTATGGGGCCGCATTGCCGCCTCGGGGACGCTTGTACTGATTCCGGTCCTGATTTTTGCCCTGCTGGCAGGGCGTTATCTTGTGCGCGGTCTGGCGAGAGGAGCCATCAAAGGATGAACCATCCAGCTGTCAGAACTACCCTTGGCGAGTGGATCGCCACCTATCCGGCCGAGATCATCGTCTGTGACAGGGCGGGAATCATTCTCGAAATGAGCGATGTGGCCATGCAAATCTACGAAAGTGAGGGCGGCGCGAAAATGATCGGGCGCAGCGTCTTTGACCATCACGCCGAGCCGGCCCGAAGCCAGATGATGAGCGTGGTCAATCAGCAGAAACATGTGATCTACACCACCGAAAAGGGCGGCCAAAAGAAACTTGTCTCTATTGCCCCGTGGAAGCGGGACGAAGAGTATGCAGGCTTTGTTCTCATCGTGCTGGATTTGCCCACCAGGATACCAAACCTCGTCAAAGATTAAGAATCTCTTTTTTCGGCAGCATGAAAAAACTCGAGAAGCCGTTTGGCTGCCGACATTTTGATCTGTGTTATTAAGACGCTTGGTTCGATTCCTGCATAATTAAGGACCAGTCCGTCTGGTTGCTGAAAACGAACATGGCTTGGCTTCACGCCAATTTACCCCGGCAAGCGTTCAATCATCTTTGCCGATTTTCAGAAAACCCACAATCAATTCACGGGTGTATTCCTGATCAGTTTCCGATTCGTACCAGCAGGTATTTGCACAGGATGGAATATGCCTGGAGGCATTGGACTTGGTCAATGGTGGAGTAGTTGTTCCGAGACCTGACTGTAGAATCTGCCCAGTCACATGCTCAGGTCTGATAGAGGGACGCTAGCTCAACATCAACTTCGGCCGATATTGCAGCGCCTCTGCCAGATGCACAGACCCGATCTCTTCACTCCCCGCCAGGTCCGCGATCGTGCGTGCCAGTTTCAAGATTCGATGATACGCCCGCGCCGATAGATTGAGCTGGGTCATTGCCGCCCGCATCAGGCTTTGACCTTCGTCTGGTAGCTTACAATACTGCCTTATCTCACCCACGCGCATGTCGGCGTTACAGACAATATCTGTGGAAGAGCCGTTATTCGATCCTCGAGATTCGGGATTCGTGAATCGTTTCAATTGAATATCTCGGGCAGCTTGGACGCGTGCACGAATAGCTGCAGATGATTCCCCCACTCGATCCCCACTTAGTTTTTCGTAATCCACCCGTGGGACTTCGATGTGGATATCAATACGATCGAGCAAAGGACCTGAGATTCGCTTTTGATATTTTGTCACAAGGGCATAGGCACAGCTGCAGGGCTTTTGGGTATCGCCGTAGAAACCACATGGGCAGGGATTCATCGCAGCGATCAGTTGAAAGTTAGCACTAAACGTCAACGAGCCTTTGGCGCGGCTGATCGTAACCACTTTATCTTCCATGGGCTGACGCATCACTTCGAGGACGCGTGTTCCAAATTCAGGGAACTCATCAAGGAATAAAACACCACGATGAGCAAGCGATATTTCACCGGGCTTGGGAATATTCCCTCCACCGACCAAACCGGCGTGGGAGATCGTGTGGTGCGGCGCACGGAACGGGCGATGCCGGATTAATGGTGTCCCTGCGGGAAGTTGATCCGCCACGGAATAAATGCGGGTCACATCCAGCGATTCATCGATGCTCATTTCGGGCAAAATACTGGGCATGGCGCGGGCCAACAGAGTCTTACCAGCGCCAGGACTTCCCACGAGAAGCACATTATGCCCGCCTGCTGCCGCGACCTCCAAGGCGCGCTTGACGTGTTCCTGGCCCTTGATCTCGCTGAAGTCCGTCGGCACGAAGAGGGGCTCGAGCTCGGCGCTCGCCGGCAGGTAGGGCTCGATCAAACGGCGACCCGACAGATGTTTGTAGAGATCCGCCAGCGATTTGACGGGAATCACCTCCAGGTCCGGGATCAGGGCGGCTTCCGGCGCGTCCACTTCGGGGACGAAGATCCGCTTAAAGCCGTTCGCCCGGGCGGTAGCTGCCATCGGCAGGACGCCGCGCGTGTGGCGGACAATCCCATCCAGGGACAGCTCGCCAATCACAAGCGATCCTTCGATCGCCTCCTGCGGCAGGAAGCCCGCCAGGACCAGAACGCCGAGCGCGATCGGCAGGTCATACGCGGGACCTTCCTTGCGGACCGAGGCAGGCGCCAGGTTGACCACCACCCGGTGGCGGGGGAAATTCAGCCCCGCATTCTTGACCGCAGTCTGGACGCGCTCCCGGCTCTCCTGCACAGCGGCATCCGGCAGACCCACGATGATGACGGCGGGCAGCCCGTTGGAGTAATCCACCTCCACTTCGACGATGACGCCCTCGAGCCCAATGACAGCACAGGAATAGACACGTGCAAGCATGCAGGAAAGTCTAGATGAGATGGGGGGAAAAGTCAAACAAAAAGGCACCGCTGGAGCCTTTTTGTTGTTTGAATGTAAGGTCTAGCCTTTGAGAGAGCCAGCCCGGGAATGCCAGGAAAACAAAGGCTGGCATAAACCATGCAAATTACCTTCCGGTGCTCCGGGTTGTTACATCAAAGATCGCCGCTGAGTGATCCCATCCCCTTGCCCACGCCGCCCACCGGGGATACACCCCCAATAAACGCCGCGGCGATAGCGTCCAATTCGAACAACGGCTGGAATCCGTTCGTGTGGTACATTCCAAGTTCTATATGGCTGCGTGTGACCGGTCCGGGGCGGGTTGCAATCCTATCGGCATTTGAACTGGTCGAAGGTAACGGCCAGACAATCACCATTCACTCGCCAGCTACGCAACAACGCTGGTGAGAATTGCAGAAGAACAAAAAGGATGGGCTGCCCTTTTCAGCAGCCCATCCTTTCATGTATTGAGTAAATCAACAGCTATTACTTTCCCTGCCTGCGAGTCGTAACATCAAATATGACAGCCAACACCAGTACCAGGCCTCGGACAACGTACTGCCAGGCTATGTCGGTGCCCATGAGGTTCATACCGCTCGTCAATGACATATACACCAACGCACCAATGAGCGACCCCATGATCGTGCCGATGCCGCCAGCGGGTGATGCGCCGCCGATAAAAGCTGCAGCAATCGCATCCAACTCAAACAGATTTCCTGCCGTCGGAATGGCGGAGCGCAGGCGCGACGCGAACAGGATACCCGATAAAGCGGCCAGCATGCCCATCGAAGCAAAAACGAACCAGGTTATTTGCTTGACGTTGATGCCGCTCAACTGAGCCGCTTCTGGATTTCCACCGATCGCGTAAATATGCCGGCCGAGTACCGTTTGCGTAGTCATGAACTGATACACACCCACGACGATCAGCATGATCACGACTGTCCAGGAGAGCCCATTGTAGCCTGCGAGCACCCAGGTGATCGCTCCAAGTACAATTGTCACAAAGACCAGCTTAAGGATAAACAAATTCATCGCCAGAACCTCGAAGTTGTAAGCTTGCTTCTGGCGGCGGC
>DAITPI010000060.1:0-14458 GCA_036833655.1 Anaerolineales bacterium
GCACATACGCCTCGGCGAACGAACCGCCCTGGGCGCCAAAGCGCGTCTGTAGTTCGTTGAAGAAGTCGAGGTCCAGATAGACTTTCTGGTCGCTCGGACAGTAGAATGGCCCCATGGCGCTGCTGGCAAATCCACAGGCTGCGTCCGTTGACCCCGTGAAAAGAACTGTATCGGCTGGTGTGTACTGGCTCCCGCGGCGGGCAAATTCATCGGTCCAAAACGATTGGATGCTGTTGACGAAGCCAACGATGCGGCAGTCCTCGCGAGTATTCGCATCTGCCCCGGTCTGGCATTGCGCCTCCAGGTCGTTGATTCCGCCAGGGTACTCTGTAGCAGGTAGCCCCTGCCCGCCATCCCCATTTGTCGAGCTAGGAAGATTCCCGCCCAGCAGCATGATCACGATTGTGATGATCAGGCCAAGTCCTCCACCCCCTAAAGCGATTACAGTCCCTGTTCCCCGCCGGCCACGCCGGTCCTCCACCTGAGACGGATCCAAGCGGGATCTATTGTTGAATGACATTTTTTCATCCTTTTATCTGAGCTTCTCCAGAGTGCGAAACTGACGCACCGAAGCGGCAGATTGTAATGAACTACTGTTTAATAAGTCGTGCCCTTGATGCGCACAGATTTGACCTCATGCAAAAGTGTTGCGCGTTTGGCTCAAACTATTTTGCAGGCCTTGAATCCATCATATGCCGAACACTCCCCGGCTGCATCCATCGACCGGGGAGTGTTGAACTCCGCCACTTGGGGGAGATCGCTAGAAGCAATTCGTGAGCTGATTTTACAGAATCTTTATTTTGCCCCGGGAAAATCCCAAGTAAGCACGATCTGAATCGCTTAGTTCAACTAGATGTTTAGCTTCATTTAGTATTAACAGGTTATCTGTTTCCTGCAGCCTAATCTCCCTGGAACCTTTAGGTGTATGGGCTGCAATCGATTAGAAGGGTATAGCGAGTGATTCATTCTCTTCTAATCGACTTTACTTCGGAGATTATTCAAGCAAGTCATCAGCCGAGCAGCATTTAGTTTGCTGATACGGGTTGGATCTTCACGCAACGTGACATCTCTGCGGCAATGCAAGCCATTCTCAATACCCAATAGGAGCGGATGATGCGGAGCAATTGCAGGGGCAATTCTCTCTCTGGATAAACTGGTAAAGCCATAGACAATTTGTTGTTGGACTTTCCCGGTTTTGAGAAAGGTAAAGTTGCGTTCCAATTTGAAGACTTGTTGGAGAGGGATTGGATCTGGCTCAAACCATAAGCGAATATCCTCTTCAGTTTGAGGCTGGTTGCCTTTGACTTCCATTTCCGCAAATATGCTGGTGCTATAATTCTTAAATAGCCACTTCTAGGAAGATATCCTGTCATCACGATAATCCAACAAAGGAGGTTGATCCCTCATGGAAGATTCCTCAAAACAAGCTGCTCCTCTTACCCGTTATGCCTGGTTATCCATCGCTGCTGCTGTGGTGACCATCGCGCTGAAAGTATCTGCCTATTTCCTTACTGGATCGGTGGGGTTGCTATCGGATGCCATTGAATCCTTCGTTAACCTGGCTGCTGCAATTGTGGCGTTGTTTGCATTGTGGATTGTCACGCGTCCGGCAACGGATGAGTTTACCTTTGGTTATTCCAAGGTTGAGTACTTTTCTAGCGGTTTCGAAGGGGGGATGATCCTTCTTGCTGCGGCCAGCATCATCATCACTGCCTTGCCTCGCCTGATCCATCCCATCCCTCTCGAGCAGGTGGGGTGGGGCTTGCTGATTTCTGTCATCGCGTCACTCATCAACTTGGGCGTATCCCTTGTACTCGTGCGGGCAGCAAAAAATCATAACTCCCTTACATTGGAGGCAGATGCCCGTCACCTCATGACCGATGTGTGGACAACGGGCGGCGTGCTGGTCGGAATCAGCCTGGTCTGGCTGACAGGTTACGAGCGGTTGGACCCCTTGATCGCTCTTGCAGTTGCCGTCAATATCCTGTTCACCGGTTATCGTATGGTGGTTCGTTCGGGCAGGGGATTGATGGATGCGGCGCTGCCTCCTGAAGAGACCGTACAAATTAGGTCGATCCTTGATAGTTATCAGACTCAGGGAGTGAGCTATCATTCCCTGCGTTCCAGGCAGGCTGCAGCACGCAAATTCATGGCAGTACATTTGCTTGTCCCAGGCGATTGGACGATCCGGAGAGGGCATCAGCTTGCCGAGCAAATAGAGCAACAAGTCATGAGAACGGTACCATATTCAAATATTGTGACTCATATTGAACCGATCGAAGACCCTATTTCGCGAGCGGATATGGACTTGGATCGCGGGTCATAGTCTGCAGCAAATGTCTTTGGGATTTATTGGTCCCAGAACAGGACGGTTCTCGAAGATTGGAACAGTCGGAACCCGTCAAGTTTCCGCCTGTTTTTATTTTAAGCGTGTGTGGAAGTAGGGTGAGTTGGATACCAGGGCATGTCATCGGACAGCGGGTGGAAGATAATGCAAGTTTGGTGGAGATGTTCGCGACAATGTGATAGCTTAATAGGAACAGTAATGTCCCGCCGGAGATCCAGTAGTACTGTTGTGCCCATGGCAGTGAAGTATCACTGCCTGCTGTAATCCCCTGAAGCAGCGCGATCAAATAGGTAAGGAAACTGACATAATGAAACGACCGCCATGTCTTTTGCCCGATGTGTGAGCGCATGTAAAAATGGAGTGTCACGATCATCATCGCGTAAAACCCGACCTGTCCGATACCCCCCAGAAAGGCTCATCGCTGCTAGAAAATGGGACAAGCACCTGCACAAAGGTATAACCAATGTAATGGTCATTCAGCAGGATTAGGGCATGGAAGATCGCAAAACCCAACCCCAAAAATGCTGGTGAATTCAGCAGGGCAAATGAAACAGGCACACGAAACAACTATGCATTTCGACCACATTTATTTTTCAGGCTTGATCATGGCATGTCTCTCCCACACGTCAATGATAAATCGATCATTGCGAAAAGATTAAAACGCTGTAAGGACCTATGGAACATGTGACGTGGAAGGGTAAGCCATCGTTTGAGCCAGGTTCGGTGACCACGTCGGCGCTGGGATGGCCGCCAAAGTCTTTACTGTACCCCTGCCAATCGCTGTTGAAACGAATGTTCAATGGGAGTTGCCGTGGCACCTGCCAGATCTGGGGTGACAAAAGCGATAAAATCAGGATCAAAAATTGAATGGATTGGTAGGCATAAGATGGTCAAGGCACAAATAACGATTCCGTTGGGTATTCCCGAGCTTCGAGTTTTGAAGACGGAAGCGGGAGATCGAGGCGAAATTGTCATCACGGTGGAAAGCACGAGAGGCGGGGCATCCTGTCGCAAATGCGGAAAGTGGATCACGAAACTGCATGGACGCGATGAATGGGTGACGATCCGACACTTGCCGGTGTTTGGGCGTCCGAGCTTCTTGCGCTCTCGTCCCAAGCGGTATCAATGTCAGGATTGCGAAGGTTATCCCACGACGACGGAGAAGTTGGACTGGCATGATGCTAATAGTCCGCACAGTTTTGCCTATGACAACCATATCTTGTTGCAATTAGTGAATTCCACGATCGAAGATGTCAGCCTGAAGGAAGGGTTGCCCTATGACAGGGTGGTCGGAGCGCTGGAACGGCGCATTGAGAACCGTACCGATTGGACGAGCCTGGCAGAGATGGAAGTCCTGGGCTTGGGTGAAATTGCCTTGAAGATGGGCCAGCGGGATTATGTGACCTTGGTGACCGGACGCTTGTTGGATGGTGAGATTGTGATTTTGGGGGTCTTACCTGGGCATGAAAAAGGCGAAGTAGTGGAATTTTTACGCTTGATTCCACGCAGAATCCTGCAAAAGGTGCAAGCCGTGTGTTGTGATTTGTGGGAAGCGTACACCGCGGCCGTGCGCCAGGAGATCCCAGCTGCCAGAATTGTGGCTGACCGTTTTCATGTTGCCAAGCATTATCGCCACGCCGCCGACCAGGTCCGCAAACAAGAACTGCTCCGTTTGAAGAAAACCTTGCCCAAAGCAGAATATCAGACCCTCAACGGCAGTTTCCATGCCTTTCGTAAAAACGCCAGAGACCTGAACAAGGAAGAGCGTAAAATCTTGAGACGCTTCTTTGCCCATTCCGCGCCAAGCAAGCCTATGGGCTGCGAGAACAGCTCACGGCTATTTTTGACATGAACCTTTCCAAGAAACAGGCTCAAGCCAAAATCCAGCATTGGATCCTGCGCGTTCAGAAAAGTAGATTGCACTGTTTTGACGATTTCCTGAAATTGCTCTCTTCCTGGTGGGAGGAAATCACGAATTACTTCATTCAGCGCCAGAACAGTGGCTTTGTGGAAGGCTTCAACAACAAGGTCAAAGTCCTCAAGCGACGCTGCTATGGCATTTTCAACCTGAAGCATCTGTTTCAGCGCATCTATCTGGACTTACATGGCTATCGCTTATTCGCAGCCACCACCCTATCTGCCTGAATCACGACAATTCCCAGAGAGCCGACGCTCACTCGCTAACTGCTCCTATGGTTTTGGTATACAATAACTTATAGGCAAATCCGGAATTTAACCAGGAGGTATGATGTCTGAATGGCACACACTTGAGGCACAGGATGCTGTCCGCCAGATCCACAGCGATTCAGACAATGGTTTAACCGCGGCGGAGGCTGCCCGGCGGCTCGCAGAGTACGGGCCAAACGAACTTATCGAACGGGCAGGTAAAGGTCCCTGGGCAATCTTGTGGGAGCAGTTCAAGGGCATCATGGTTGTGATGCTGATCATTTCTGCTGTCGTTTCCGTGATCCTGGGGGAGACAATCGATGCGGTTGTTATTATTGTCATTGTGGTTCTCAACGCTGTACTTGGCTTTGTTCAGGAGTACCGCGCTGAAAAGGCGATGGCAGCCCTCAAGCGGATGGCTGTCCCGCATGTTCGCGTCCGGCGCGATGGCCATTTGCAGGAAGTCACCGCACTCTCGCTGGTTCCCGGCGACATCATCCAATTGGAAACGGGGAATACGGTCCCGGCCGATGCCCGGTTGCTGGATGGAGCCAATCTGCGGGTGCAGGAGGCAGTGCTAACCGGCGAGTCGGAGGCTGTAGAGAAGGATACCGCTCCGCTGGAAGGGGAAAACCTTCCGTTAGGGGACCGGGTCAATTCCGTTTATATGGGAACCGTTGTCACCTATGGGCATGGTATGGCCCTGGTGACCGCCACCGGGATGAAGACCCAGCTGGGCAAGATCGCCGATATGCTACAGTCGGTTGGCATCGAAAAAACGCCTCTCCAGAGACGACTCGAACAGCTTGCCAGAGGACTGGCACTGGCTGCGCTGGTGCTGGTCGCTGTTGTCTTTGCCCTGGGCTTGCTGCGCGGTGAAAACTGGATCGATATGTTCAAGGTGTCTGTTGCCATGGCAGTAGCGGCGGTCCCGGAGGGGTTGCCAGCCGTAGTGACGATTGCGCTGGCGCTCGGCGCGCAGCGGATGCTGAAACACAATGCCCTGATCCGAAAGTTACCGGCCGTGGAAACGCTCGGTTCGGTCACGGTCATTTGCTCCGATAAGACCGGCACCCTCACCCAGAACCGGATGACCGTAACGTTCGTGGATGTGGCGGAAAATTCGCTCAACTTACAGGCGCGTTTACGCAGTTTCAGCCCCACGGTCAGCCCGGACGATCCTATTGAGCCGCTGCTGCAGGAAAGTCCGCCCATCGTTCTGACACTGGCTGGATGTGCTTTGTGCAATGATGCTGTGCTCGAGGCGGTCCCAGGCGAACATGGATCATTTTCAACGGTGGGTGACCCAACCGAAGGTGCGCTGGTGATCGCCAGTGCCCGGGCGGGATTATGGAAAAAAGACCTGGAACTGGCTTTTCCACGGGTAGCCGAATTGCCGTTCGATTCGGACCGTAAACGGATGACGACCGTTCACTGCCCCAACTCCGATCTGGTCCCAGACCTGCTAAACCCATATCAGGATTCGCGTCCGGATTTTTTTGAATCAGGTCATTACTTGGTGATCACCAAGGGTGCTGTCGACAGTCTCTTGGATGTATCGAACCGGGTTTGGGCAGGCGGCAACACAGAATTATTAGACGAAACCTGGCGCGAACGTATCGTGAAGTCCAATAACGATCTGGCCAAGAATGGGATGCGGGTATTGGGTCTGGCCTTCAGTCAGAGTGATACGGCTGAGCCAGCCGAACGCGATTTGATTTTCATTGGCATGGTGGGCATGATCGACCCGGCTCGTCCCGAGGTCAAAAGTGCTGTACAGGAAGCCAGGGCGGCGGGAATCCGCACCGTGATGATCACCGGCGACCATCCGCTGACGGCTGCGTACATTGCCGCGGATTTAGGTATTGCCGAAAAAGGGAAAATGCTCACCGGCCTCGACCTGGATGGAATGACCGTTGAACAGTTGAGAGAGGTGGTTGAAGAGGTGCTGGTGTATGCCCGGGTCTCTCCCGAGCATAAGCTCAAGCTGGTGCAAGCGCTCCAGGACCGCGGGCACATCGTCGCGATGACCGGGGATGGGGTCAACGACGCGCCCGCGCTCAAGAAGGCGGAAATCGGCGTAGCCATGGGGATTACCGGCACCGATGTTACCAAGGAAGCCTCCGATATGATCCTGCTGGACGACAACTTTGCCACAATTGTCGTCTCTGTGAAGGAGGGCCGGCGGATCTATGACAATATCCGTAAATTCATCAAGTACACGATGACCTCCAATGCCGGGGAGATCTGGGTGATGTTGCTTGCGCCGTTCATTGGCATGCCGCTGCCGCTTACATCACTGCAAATTCTCTGGGTCAATCTTGTCACCGATGGACTGCCTGGTCTGGCGCTGGCTATAGAGCCAGCTGAACAATCAGTTATGCAGCGACCACCCTATCCACCTCGCGAAAACATTTTTGGGCGGGGAATGGCGCGCGACATCCTATGGATTGGACTGTTGATGGGACTGGTTTCTCTCGGCATTGGCTATCTGTATTATCGGCTAGATCCATCCGCATCGCCTGCCGTTTGGCAAACCGTGACCTTCACGACACTCACTCTGGCTCAAATGGGAAATGCCCTGGCTACTCGCTCAGATCGAGATATGCTGTGGCAAATTGGACTGTTTTCAAACAAAGCCATGTTGGGTTCTGTGTTGTTGACGTTTGCCCTGCAACTGGCTGTGATCTATGTGCCGTTCCTCAACAGGGCTTTCTCCACGACCCCACTCAGCCTGCGCGATCTGCTGATCAGTCTTGGCTTTGGCACCATCGTCTTTCTTGCCGTTGAATCATTCAAGTGGATTCAGCAACGGCAGAAGTAACAACGATAGCTTGCCAGTGTTTGGGTGATGCGCACCCGTAGTCCTTTTTGATCGGCCAGCGGTCCTGACGTTTTATTCTATTCCCTCGGTGGGTCAGGACTGCATCGGTCGGTCTGCAGTCTGCGCTAAATATTGCCCATTAGCCAAGCGAGCATCCTTCTGACTCCGTATCTCAACAAAATAAGTGATTTGGATGGAAATCTTATTCATTTATAGCATCTGACTGAAGGCTAGAAAAAACACATATCCATCCACCAGGATTAAGAAAACCGCAAGAGTGATCATGATCCCATTGACGACCCGGGTAGCCGATGGTTTTTCTGAAGGTCTCTTGAGCAAGCCCATACAGCCTGCTCCAAGAGGCAATAGAGAAAGGACACCTAAGAAACGAAAATCCACTGGGTAATTGCGGGATGTCAACAACGGAAACAATAAGAAGAATAATGTTGCAAAGAGAAATGACGCCGCTATCAAAGTGAAGCCAAAACTCCGTCCCTTTTGAGCCACCCATGTCATCTTTCTGCCCAATCGGTCTGATTCCATGTCCGGTAATTCGACAGTAAGAATAAATGCTAGACCATACAGCATCAAGGGTATGAAGAAAACAAATCCATCCTGATTGATCCACCCACTTGTAACCAGATATCCAAATCCCGGGATTAGTAGTCCGATGGAAAAAATCATCGACAATTCTCCCAGACCTCGATAAACAAGTTTTAAGGGTGGCGCAGTGTAAAACCAGCCTAATAGATTGCCCAATATTGCGAAACCGAGGAACCAGATGGGAAACGAATAGATAATTCGAAATGCAATTCCCAGCACCAGAGAGATCAAGATCAAAGCTATTGCAACCCACCGGGCGGGTTTTCTCAATCCAGGATGATTCACCAGAATACCGCTGCCTCCGCTGAAGAGGGTCGGTTTATCGTACTTATCCACTTCAACGTCAAAGTAGTCATTGCTGTAGGAAATGGAAAGGTGGGCTGGCATAAGCACCAGATAGCCAAAGAGTATCCTCGACAAAGAAAAAGGCGCTCCCAATAAAATTGCCCACGAAGCCCCAAAGACAAAAAGGGCAAGTCCGGAAATTAAGAACTGCGGTCGAGCAATCTGTAAAAGTTTAATCATTTGAAATTCTCTTTCATGATCACCAGACATCGAAATCAGCCATCGCTTTGACTATATAGTCAAAGCGATGGTGAGAGATATCCCGGCGTTCAGTCAGAGTTTTATTCCGTTGTTTTATCGTCGAAGTGTTCGTTATCCTTTTCCGCTTCGGCGCGTGTATGGTGGACAACGCCGTCCCGATGATTCGGTGGTGAATAGAGCGTATAGAGTTTCATTGGAACAGCACCGGAATTGATGATGTTGTGATTTGCTCCGGCAGGCACGAGCACGGCGAATCCAGCGCTGATCGCTGTGCGAACACCATCGAGAACAGCCTCTCCTGTACCTTCCTCTACCCGAAAGAACTGATCGAGTTTATGCACCTCCATCCCGATCTCCTCTTTTGGCTTCAACGCCATTACAACGAGCTGACAGTTCTTGGCGGTGTAAAGCACCCGGCGAAAATCTTCATTCTTGACTGTGACGCTTTCGATGTTTTGTATATAACCTTTCATGGTGACTCCTTTAGTTAGTTGACGACTTTGACATTCTTATTATTCGGTCTGCTTCAACGCTGCGTTCAATGGTTTTCCAAAAAGACGCAGCTTTTTTTGGGCACACCACCGTTAGCATATTTGCGCGGCCGATACGCTCGCTAATACGGGTAGTCAAAGCTACACTCATAATACAGCGAACACATCCCAGCCGTATCCGTCGGTCGGGGTATGCTCACCTCCGCCACTTGGGGGAGATTTAGCGTATCAGTGAGCAGCCAAGTAGTTACTGCAATTCGCTAAGCTCTCCGCCCACTCCGTTGCGTGAATAACCCGACCCACCATATCGCATCGATTCCTCGAAATCTGTTAAAGTGGAAGAATGGTGGCATGTTTCTATAGAACATTAGGAAGTCACCCTGACATCGATAGCAAGGATGCACAAAGAAAGACAACTTGATGAAATTTCATCAAGTTGTCTTTCGAGGCGGTCCCGACGGGATTAGGGTTCGCGACGCGTAACTACTTGGGCGCTGAGCGAGTTAGCTAATTTTGTAACAGTACCCGGTTGGATGATTAAAGCTATTGTGCTGTAGTTATCTGCACCTGCATTGGCCAGGTTATCTCTTGCCCAGGCTTAAGCCAGGTAATCATTTGATTCTGGACTGCTCTTTCCAGACTGTCATAATATCCATTCGATGGTTCCAGAGCAGCGACTGGGGCCGTGTTATACATACCTTCATCGATCCATAGACCCAAATAGGGAGCGAAGTCAGACGGCCACTGGAGTCGAAGCTGGCAACCGAGGTGTTCATCCACGAGTGCAGCCCATGAGGCAGGTTGCTGAGGCAGGGTGTAAATCTTTCGGCAGGTGTGATTTTCCACCGGGCGGACGCGATCCAGCCGCCAGATTTGACCTGTTCCTGAGATTGCTTCCGGCCATAAAACCAACGCTCCGGCTTTACCCCAGACTGGGTCGTCTTCGATGACATTGACAACCCGGGTCACATCGGCTGGGAAAACGATGCGGGTGTCTTCATCCACAGCAAACTGCGGATGTGCAGTCCACATAAAAGGTAATTCTTTTTGACCGGTATTGGTTAGGGAGTAGCGAAGCTTCAATGTATCTGGAGCAACCAGAGTAGCTGACCGGACGAAATGATATGGGAAAGAACGGCCCTGCACAGACAAGGTCAAGCCGCCCTCCATACTCTCTAGTTTCCACGGAATGCTCCAGACTTCGCCATGGTCGGGCAGATGCGCGCCTTCCCATTCGCAAGCAGTGATGGTCGGCATCATCTCATCCCAGCCGCTCATATCCTGGTCCACAAAAATTGCCCCATACGCTGTCTGTTTCACCGGACGAATGGGCGGCACTAGCCATTCACGACGATATACCTTATCGTACAAGGACACGATCTTGGCGCCCAGATCAGGCACGACGACCACCTGTAGTGCTTCACTTTCCAGCGCGAGAGCGGCGAAATTGTGCCAGGTTGTTTTCAGGAGTCTTTCCATGCAACCTCCAGTTATTTAATCAAACGACGATGCAGGGTTGCACCCATATGGCTGGCATCCAGTGCAAATATGGAATCAAAGTGTTCAAGCGCAGTAGATGAATTCCCTAGTCCCAGTTCACCCAGTGCCATCATATAGAGACAATGGATCCGATTTCGTTCCTTCATATCTACATCGAAGACCAGAAAATCGGGCAGCGAGACGGCAAAATAATCCACTTCAATATTGTCATCCAAATGGGCTGCTCCAAACTCCACTAGCTTGTTGAAAATCGCGCTTGCAGACTCTTTGCGATTCAATTTCAAGTTTGCTAATCCCTGGTAGAAGATCATATCCGGAGGCTGGTCGTTGTAGTAAATGGCCGAGGTTGGTTCACTTAGGCCGGTGGACGCACGCTCAAACCAGACCTTGGATTTTTCCATATCCCGCAATAGCTCGTATGCACAGCCTAAATAATAGAAAATATTGTTTTCGTGTGCACCATACAGTTTTCCCTCACCCAGGTTGTGTGGATATAACTGTGCTTTTTCCAATGCTTCAATGGCTGTCCGAGCTTGTCCATTTTCCAGTGCAGTTCTGGCTATCTCGATCTGGCTGGTCACGTACTGGCCGGTCACCTTACCTTCGCCGCCCTCCCAGGGGTGAAAATTACGCTGCATCAATCGAAGGTAAGCCTCTTCATGACGGCCAGACAGGTTCAATAGACTGATGTACTCCATGAATAAATCATCCCGTTTTTCCACCAAACCTGGATATTTTTCCAATAGGGCAAGGCGTCTGGCAGGGTCCCGGTTGACCCGTTTGTAGAGCTGGTCAAGCTCAAAGAATACCCGGGCATCATCAGGATTGAGCCTGAAAGCTGTTTCAAAATATGCCAGCCCTTTTTCTGGTTCATGCCGTTTGTTGTAATAGGCCAGACCGAGGTTTCGGTGCACGATCGAAAAGCTGGGACTAAGCTCGTAGGATCGCTCCCAGCAGGCAATTGCCTCTTCGTAGCGACGATGTGCGTACCAGAAATTACCCAGATAATACGGGGCGTGTGAGTCTTCCGGGTTTGCACGTATTGCCTCTTCGAGAATCAATACATCTTCCAATCGATTCGGAAAGCAATAATCCGGGGACAGAACCGCAGCGCGTCGGAACATCTGCTCGGCGGCATGTTTCTGCCCCAACTCGGATAAGACCCAGCCCAGGGTGTACGCCGCCATCGGTAACACGGATGCCATTAGTTCCAAGAGCCTGATCGCGTCATCGAAAAGACCGGCATGAGCGTAATCAAGGGCCAGTTCCAGCTTGCTCTCAGATTCAGGGCGGACCAACTTGTTGAAAGAAAGATCCTCATCGAGCAGAAAGCGCTCCCAGTGTGCGCCGTATTCCATCGTGTCAAAAGCGAGCGCCAATTCTGCTTCCTTCCTGGCAGCCTCCACCTTTCCTGAATGGCGCAGCAGCGCGATCTTGAGATGGCGCGCTTTATGATGGCGCTCATTCCGACTCAGGCTTCGACTCAGATACTCGAGTGCCTGTGAGGAATTCCCATTACGGCTGGCGAGACGCGCCAGCTCAAAATAGCCCGAATCCTGCCAGGCGGCATTCCAGACCGCTTTGTGAAAGGCGTCAAAGGCTTCGGTGAAACGACCCTGCATTTTCAATGCCAGGCCCAGGTTGTAGTATGGCTCGCCATCGTATGGATTTGGATTGCGCTGTGTCAGGCGCTGTATAGCCTTGTGAAAATACGCCTCCGCGTCAGCGAACTTACCACGTCGGTAGAGCAGTAATCCCATGGCGTTGTTGCAGCGGCTATCTCCCGGATCGCGGCGCAGGGCTTCCAGATAATAAGGTTCCGGCGAATAGGTGGCATGCCGGTATTGCTCCAAATGCAGACCGTTGAGGAACAACTCCTCCTGCGATTCAATTTCCTGGGGGGGACGCGCCGGCGTGGCCGGACTAGGAATGGCAGGTTTTTCGTCCGGCAGCGGGGTATATTCCAACAGGACTGTATCGTCCTTCCAAATGCGAAGCGTAAGATCTTGCGCCCTGGCATCCATCGGAAGGAGAGTCGAATCGAGAAGCACATTCTGGGGATCCAACGCGACCTGCTTCTCAAAGAGCAATTGCCCGCGGCACGTCAATCTCACCATAAGGGTCTGCCGGGAAGAAACATAAACTCCGAATTTCGCCTGCCTGTTTACCACGTCCAGACTCAGAGCAGCGTGTTGATTGGCATTACATACAGCGCCAATCTTTTTATAGGGCATGAACACCTGGGTGAAGGATTTTTCCTCCCCGGGCTGGATCCAGGAGAAATCGGGCTGGTTGTCTGTGTAGGCGCCACACATCAACTCTATATAAGGGCCATCCTCATCGGTTAACTGTCTGTCCCAGGCCTGGCCAAATTCGCTGTGTCCCCATGTCCATTGCTTCTTGCCTGGAACTATGTGATGGTTGGCAATATGCAGCATACCTGCCTCGGCGCGATGATCATAATCGCCCATGAAATCGAAATCGGAATGATATGCCATGTAAGAAGTGGGGACTGGAATGTTCTTATAACGGCTGATGTCGGTGCCGGGGGCGTAATTGACCTTGTAGTAGGTTCCGGTGGCGATCGGAAAACTGGATACATCCCTTTTGCCGTGGTCCATGACCGCATGGACATCGGGCGGAAAGACGGACTGGTAGTCGTCGTGAACGTGCACAGCCGGGTTTGCCCACCAGAGGAATGTCTGCGGCTCAGACGTGCGATTATATAGCTGGACGCGAATCTCGAGGTAGGCACGCGCAGGATAAAGAGTAAAACCATGTGTTCCCTTCATGTGGAACATTCGCTCGATCTCTGCACACCAGACGGTTTTACTGCCATCCGCGTGTTCCTGGATCGACCAGTCAAGGGGATCGAATGTACTGGGACGATGGTGCTGCGGCCAGTTGAACTCAATGCCGCCTGAAATCCAGGGTCCTGCCAGCCCGACCAGTGCAGGCTTGATCACCCGGTTGTAGTAGACGAAGTGATAGCCGTTGGTCTTGTCGAGCGCCATCTGGACCCGTCCACCGATCTCCGGCAGGATCATGATCTTCAAATAGCGATTTTCCAGAAAGAGGGCAGTGTAGGGTTTGTCCTCCTTCTCGTCGAACACGCGATCGATCACTGGATGTGGATACACTGCCCCACTGCTGCCTTGATAGACACGCATTTCAAGAAACATTGGGTTCTTCTCGGGTGCGCCGATTTTGTAGGTGGGAATTTGGATTGTCTCGGCCCAGGCTTTAACTTCTTCAGACATGGGTTCTCCTTTATCCACGAATAAATTGGGCCTGCGTCAATATGCCGCCAGGTGGGATCAGAAGAAATTCAGGATCAACCTGTCCTTGACTTGTGGCACACTCCACTAGCTCATTCAAGTATCGATCTGAGCCAAGTACTTCATCATATCGCATGCCCCAGCGTGCACAGTATGCAGCAACTTCCTGCGCCCTTGACCTGTACGCTTCCAATTCATGCTGGTCCCGGGCAACAAGCATTAAACGTCGGTAGTGCTGATACTGCGTGTTCATCAAATAATCCACTGTTGCAGTATCATACTTTTGCGCGTATTTTTTACTTTCCTCCAGCGGATTGGTGCCAGCTTCGAGCCAGCCCTTGGAAAGATAGTAGGTGCCGGGCTCTTTGTCCATTTCACGCAAGTAGGCTTGGTACGAGCCAAGCATGATGGCAATGCAGTCGTCTGTACGCGGAATGAGCAGATAATGCTTACCGGCCTGAATATTGTCCAAACCGTTTCCGCACAGACCGTAGCCCAATATAATCAGGCTGGGTTGCTCGACGCTATCGATCGCCTGTTGCAATGTCCGCCGCAAATTTTTAGGGACAGCATGCAGACCGTAATCGAAAAAGGTGATGCTTTGGGCGGTGGCTTCGGGCAGCAGTTGTTCCAACCAATGTTGAAACACCCGGCATGCCAAAACCACAATTGGAAGTTTGGAGAATTCTGCAGAACTCACTGA
>DAITPI010000061.1:0-1496 GCA_036833655.1 Anaerolineales bacterium
TACAGGCACCATAGTGCGGACGAGATTTTACCACAAGCAGAGCCGTCTCGTGGAGAAATTATCTGAGCTGCATGACAGCCAGCACTTCCTCCCCGACCATCTCCCCGGTTTCCACAAAACCCAGGCTGGCATAGAGCTTGCGCGCCGCATCATTCTCCGGCTCGTAGCTAATCGCAACATTCCGGATACGCTCTTCGCCCCGAAAGCGGTCGAGCATCCATTTCATAGCAAACCGGCCATAGCCCTTGCCCTGGTGTTTTTCGTCCACCATCAACCGGATGATAAAAGCCTGCTGCTTGGGATGCTCAAAATTGTAGCCATACATCAGAAAGCCAACCGGTGTATCGCCATCGTAGATGCCAAATGGATAGAAATCCCAGTTTCCCTCAAAGTCCTCGCCGAACTGCGCTTCGGCGATTGAGTAGAGGTTCGAGGCCACAAAATGGGTCTGGTCCTCCCGCACCTTCAGACGGACCAGCTCTTTCCAGTTCCCGCGCATGACCGGGCGGATCTCAGGCATGGAGGATTCCCTGGATGGCCTCCGCGACCGCATCGCGGTTGACGATCACCTGTTCCCCGTTGGAAAGATTCTTCACCGCCACCTGGCCCATTGCCACCTCATCCGGACCCAGCACGAGCGTGACCCGCACCCCCATCCGGTCCGCATATTTGAACTGCTTCTGCAGCTTCACGGCTTCGGGATAGCAGACCACCTGCAAGCCCGCACCGCGCAGCTCGCTCGCCAGCTTGAAGGAGTCAAGCAGGCGCTCCTCATCGAAGACCGTCACAAGCACTGGAGCCGGGTTGACATTAAGATCTTTGGGCAACAGGCCATATTTCTCCAGGATCAGGGAGATAACCACATCGCCCATCGCAAACCCGACGCCGGGGATCGGATCGCCGCCCACATCGCGGGTGAGGTTGTCATACCGGCCGCCCCCCAAGATCGAGCGCTTGATATCGCCGCCCACCTCCCAGGCTTCAAAAACGGTCCCTGTGTAGTAGAGCAAGCCGCGCATGATGGATGGGTCGAACTGAAAGTATTGACTCAGTCCAAGCGCGTCGATCACGGCAAAGAAACGCGTCAGCTCGGCAGACAGCTTCCACAGATCCTGATCTGCCAGCATTTCCTTCAGCTTGTTGATCTGCTCGGGCGAGAGTCCGATTTCCTTGCCATACTCCAGCCAGGCTTCCGGCGACATCTTCTCTCGGCGATCGATCCAGGAGGAGACCGCCGGACGCTGCCCTGCCGGGATATCGAGGGCGTCGAAGCGATCGTCGATCAGGCGACGATTGTTGACCTTGATCAGCACTTGTTCGGGGCGGAGTCCGACGCGCTGGAAGAACGTCGCCAGGACGGCCGCGGTTTCGGCGTCCGCCTCTGGCGAGCTGACCCCCAGCATATCCACATTCCACTGGAAGAACTCGCGCGTGCGCCCCTTTTGCGGCCGCTCGTAGCGCCAGAACGGTCCGAACGACCACCAGCGCACCGGGAA
>DAITPI010000061.1:1596-14346 GCA_036833655.1 Anaerolineales bacterium
GTGCCTTTGACAGGCTGGATGACCTTTTTCATCAATGCTCCAAATTACGTTCCAAAATTCAGTGGTTGAATTTTGGATTCTTTTTGGTATAATTTTTCAGCAATTTCAGTAGTGGCGACTTCAGCCGCTTATTCATTCATGCTTCAGACGACGGAAGTCGTCGCTACATTTCAGAAGGAGAGAGAATGGAAATCAACTATCAGGAAACATCAAAGGACCTGCTCACTCGCATTGATATCCATGAGCGATACGGCTCCGCCAACATCGACCAGTGGACCACGGAATTACTCAAGCCGCAACCCGGCATGAGCATCCTGGATATTGGTTGTGGCGCCGGCAAGCAATGCTTCCTGTTCGACGATTATACTAAAGGTGCAGCGAAAATCACGGGGGGCGACTTCTCAGAAGAGCTACTCGGCAAAGCTCGCGCGAAGAATCAGGAACGTCGCTCGAACATCGAATTTCGCTTTCTCGACTTTAACAAGCCATTCGAGTTCGCCGACGACACCTTCGATCTCTGCACCAGCGCCTTTGCCATCTATTATGCCTCCGACCTCGACTTTACGTTTGGCGAAGCGCACCGTGTGATCAAGCCCGGCGGCCGGCTCTTCGTCTCCGGTCCCCTGCCCGAGAACAAGAAGATGTTCTACGACATCATCAAGGAAGCCACAGATGCGACAATCCCGCCGATGCCGGGTTCTTCGCGGTTCAAGGGTGAGATCTTCAATACCATCGACCGGATCTTTGCGCGGACCGAGCTGCACACCTTCGAGAACCACCTCACTTTCCCCGAGGTCGCGCCGTTCATCGAATACGTGCGCGCCTCCCTGAGCGAGGACCGCAGATTGTGGACCTCGATGTTCAACGGCAGAGATGAATATGAAGCCCTGATCGGCAAGATCACCGATGTGGCTACACGCCGGTTTGAACGGGACGGTAAGCTGGTGATGACAAAAGTGGTCGGCGGGATTTTGGCGACGAAGTAGCGGAGCGGAGATCATAGAATAAGGATTAGAGATTAGAAAAGAGAGAGTGGAGAGTAGCTGGTGGCACACCGACTTATCGACCTCAGCCATGCAGTGGAACACGGGATGATCACGTATCGGGGACTCCCCGCGCCGGTCATTTGTGATTTCCTCTCACGGGAGGAATCACGCGCCCATTACAGCGGAGGGACAGAGTTCAATATCGCGAAGATCGAGATGGTCGCCAACACCGGAACCTACGTGGATAGCCCGTTCCATCGCTTTGCGGATGGGATCGATCTTGCCGGGCTCCCTTTGGAATCGCTCGTGGACCTGGAGGGAATCGTCGTCCGCGTAGAGAACGCCGGGCAGGCGATCTCAGCACAGGTATTTGACAATCTCCCGCTCCGGGGCAAAGCTGTGCTGATCCAGACCGGCTGGTCGCGCCACTGGCGCACCGACCAGTACTTTGAGGATCACCCTTTTCTGACGCGCGCTGCAGCGGAGTATCTGGTGGCAGCCGGAGCTGCTTTTGTGGGCATCGATTCCTATAACATCGACGATACCTCTGATGGCACGCGTCCGGCTCACACCCTCCTGCTCGGCAACCGCATCCCGATCTGCGAGCACATGCGTGGTCTGGAAAACCTCCCCGACGGCGGCTTCCGCTTCCATGCGGCGCCGGTGAAGGTCAAGGCGTTCGGGACATTTCCCGTGCGTGCCTACGCGGTACTGGATGAATAGGACATCATGAACTTCTTTGGCAAAAGCGTCCTCTTCCTGGGCGCGCACCCGGATGACATCGAGTTAGGTTGCGGTGCCCTTCTCCACAACATCGTCAACCAGACGGATGTCCTGTGCGTCACGCTCTCGGACAATCAGAAGAATCCGGATCTGACGAATCTCAGGGAGGAGCATCTCCAGGCGATGAATATACTGGGTGTTCCCCAGGAGCGAGTTATCTTCGGGCCCTTTACCACGCGGGTCTTCCCCGACGCTCGCCAGGAGATCCTGGAATACTTTCTCAAGCTGCGCCGGGAGTTTGGTCCCGATCTGATCTTTGTCCATTCCCGGCACGATGTCCACCAGGATCATTTGACGATGACCGACGAAGCCCTGCGCGCCTTCCGCGGCATCACCGTCCTGGGCTTCGACGTGGTTCGCTCGTCGTATGGATTCTTTCCACACTTTTTGGTCGAAGTGAGCGAAGAGGACGTGAACAAGAAGATCGAAGCGCTCGCCTGCTATGAGACCTATCGCGACCGGTACTATTTCAACAGTGAGCTGACTCGCTCCATTATGGTTCGCCACGGGGCACTGGCAGAACGTCCTTTTGCAGAAGGATTTGATATCCTGCGGATTGCAGGCCGGTTCGGAAATTGCACGTAAGGCGCAGGCTGCTCGATCCTTTACTTATTGATCGTGGGAGCTAACCCATGGAATTTCAAACCCTTTATCGAGAGCTTCAGGACAGCACCGAGATGATCCGGGCGCTGCTGGCGGGAATCACGCAGGAGGAGGCGCAAGTCAAACCGGACGCGCACACCTGGTCCGTGCTCGAAGTGATCTGCCATTTGTATGACGAAGAGCGTGAGGACTTCCGCGAGCACCTGGACTTCATCCTGCACCGCCAGGATGAGGAATACCATGTGATCGATCCGCAGGCTTGGATCGTGGAACGGCGCTACAACCAGCGAGACTTTGCCGAGATGCTAGAGAAGTTCTTTGCAGAACGCAGCCAGTCGCTCGCGTGGCTGAAAAGCCTGCCCAACCCTGACTGGCAGACCACCTATACATCCGAATATGGCTCGGTCAGCGCCGGGGAGATGTTCTCCTGCTGGGTCGCCCACGATAACCTGCACATCCGGCAGCTCGTGGAGCTCCGCAGATTGCGGATCGAAAAGATCACCCAACCGTATTCAATTGAATATGCAGGCGACTGGTAACTCCCAAGACGAATCGACCGATCTCACCTGATTGACAAGCGAGGTCTTGGAATCATATAATCACTAGACCACGATATAGTGAGCAAAGCACGGAGGCAGCCGATGGTCTACCAGCAGAGCGTTTTTATCTCTTATGCCTGGGGTGGAGACAGGGAGGAGATCGTCAATCAGATCGACCAGAGCCTGCAAAAACGCGGCGTCAAGATCATCCGCGACAAACGCGACCTGGGCTACAAAGGCTCCATCAAGGAATTCATGGAGCGGATCGGGCTGGGCAACTGTGTCATCGTGGTGATCAGCGACAAGTATCTTCGCTCGGCAAACTGCATGTACGAGCTGGTGGAGATCGCCGAAAATAAAGAGTTCCACGACCGGATCTTCCCGATTGTTTTGAGTGATGCCAATATCTACGACCCGCTCAAGCGGATCGAGTACGTTCGTTTCTGGGAGATGAAGCGCGCCGAGCTGGCTGAAGCGATCAAAACCCTGGACCCTGCCAACCTGCAGGGCATCCGCGATGACATGGACCTGTACGACCGCATCCGCGACAAGATCTCGACGCTCACATCGGTCCTCAAGGACATGAACACCCTCACGCCAGAAATCCACCAGGATTCCCAGTTCAGTTATCTCTATGACGCCATCGAAAAAAGGCTAAAGGAAAGCTCGACGGCGACGGTGGTGCCCCCGACGCCTACCGGTCGAGAAGATGTTGTCAACAAACAGGAGTCGCCGCAACAGCCATTCCAGCCGGTGGGTCGCTGGCACATCCAGGTGTCCGACGCGATCGGCAGCACGATGCTGCTCAACCTGTTCCCCAACGGCACCTTTCAAGCCAGCCAGCAGCTCGGACCCATGGGCGCCATGATTCACGCTGCGGGACAATGGATCTTCACGCCGTATAACAACATGCTGCAGATGCAGGGGCTCATCAATGGCTTTCAGCCGTTCTCCCTGGGCATTGCCATCCAGAGCCAGCAGGGAAACACGTATTACGGCACGGGGACCGACAGCTACGGCTACGCCCTGTCCCGATCGTGAGAGCAGCCCGTTAAAAAGAATCCGCCGCTCACCGCGGCGGATTTCGTATCCTGTTCTATTCTCTGGGGATCCCGACCTGGAGCATTCCATCCACCACCCTCACAGGATAAGCCGGTACATCCACCACAACGGGCAGCTGCACCGCCTTGCCCGTCCGCACGTCGAACTCGCCGCCATGGCGCGGGCAAACAATGTTGTAGCCTTCCAGGTCTCCATCGCCAAGCGGACCGTCATCGTGGGTGCAGATGTCGGCAATCGCAAAAAATTGGTCGGCAATGTTGAAGATCACAATCGACCTGCCTTCCACTTCTATAAATAGGCGCTCGCCGTTCGGCAGCTCGGAGGCGGGCGCGATGTCCAGAAATTCCGCTTTCGATTCGTCCAGCGTTGTGTAATTGAACATGATTTCCCTCACCAAATTAATCCAGCAGGGTTCTCCCTGCGATCTATTCCACCAGGTGATCGCCAGCTTCCCCCAGCCCGTATACGCCAGCTTTCAACACTTTGAGTGACAGCAGCGCGCACTTCAGACGCACAGGCCCCAGGTCAATGCCAAGCATCTCGAGAACATAGTCTTTGTTCAGCTGCTTCACTTCCTCCAGCGGCTTGCCGATCACCGATTCGATCAGCAAGTCCGCGGAAGCCTGCGAGATGGCACAGCCATGACCGTCGAAGCGCGCATCCGTGATGACGCCATTCTCATCCGTGCGCAGGGTGATCTCGATGTGATCGCCACACAGCGGATTGTTGTCGGCAAACTGGATATCGTGCGGATCCAGATGCCCGCGATAGCCAGGGTTCTTATAGTGCTCGATGATAACTTCACGATAGAGATCGTCCATAGTACTCCAACGCCGGTGATTGAGCGCAAGCAGTCGAGAGCACCAACTCCCAACAGCACTTCCGGTACCGGTGGTTTCGACACCGCACTGGCGTACGGTGCCAGTGTACTTCCCGCGAAGTTCATGCGAGACTGCTCACCACCGGATTATCCGAATAATTCCTTAACCTTGTAGATCCCGTTCACCAGCAGGTCCACTTCTTCCCTGGTGTTGTACAGGTAGAAGCTGGCACGTGAGGTGGCAGCGATGCCAAACTTCTCGTGCAGGGGCTGCGCGCAGTGATGCCCGGCGCGGATGGCGATCCCGTCCCGGTCGAGGATCTGCGCGACGTCGTGTGGGTGGACACCGTCCAGCGTGAAAGAAGCCACCCCACCCTTATGCCCGGCATCGGGGCCAAAGACCTTCACACCCGGCACTTCCTCCAGCCGCTCGAGGGCATATTCCGTGATCTCGTGTTCGTGCCCGGCGATCGCATCCATGCCCAGGGAAGAGAGATAGTCCACCGCGGCGCCAAAGCCGACCGACTCGGCGATCGCAGGAGTCCCGGCTTCGAATTTATAAGGCAGGGAATTGGGTCGGAACGAGCGCAGCTTGACTTCCTTGATCATGTCGCCGCCGCCCAGGAACGGAGGCATCGCCTCCAGCAGCTCCATCTTGCCGTACAAGGCGCCGATGCCCGTCGGCCCGCACATCTTGTGGGCCGAGAAGGCGAGAAAATCCGCGTCGAGGGCTTGCACATCCACCTTGAAATGCGGGACCGATTGGGCCGCGTCTACCAGGGTCAGGGCGCCGGCTTCGTGCGCCAGGCGAATGATTTCCGCAGCCGGGTTGACCGTGCCGAGGACGTTGGACATGTGCGTAAACGAGACCAGCTTCGGGCTGCGCGAGAGGATCGCCCGGTAGGCGTCCAGGTCGAGCAAGCCCTCTTCCGTGACGGGAATAAAGTCGAGCTCGATGCCGCGTTCCGCCTGCAGGATATGCCACGGGACGAGGTTGGAGTGATGCTCCATCTCGGTGAGAACCACAAGGTCCCCGGCTTTGAGGTTCGCGCGCGCCCACGAGTACGCGACCAGGTTGATCGACTCGGTGGTATTGCGGGTGTAGATGATTTGATGCGCCGAGGGCGCGTTGATGAATTTCGCAATCTTCACGCGCGCCTGCTCGTACATGGCTGTGGCCTCTTCCGCCAGGGTATGCACGCCGCGATGGATGTTGGCATTCGAGCGGCGATAGAACTGGTCCATGGCTTCGATTACAGCCAGGGGCTTTTGCGAGGTGGCTGTGGAATCCAAGTACACCAGCGGCGTGCCAGGCTTCGTTTCCCGCTGGAAGATAGGAAAATCGTTACGGATCGCGTTGACGTCTAGCATGGGGAAGCATACACAGGGAACCAGGTATACAAGTAGACAACGCTGTCTGCTTGTATACCTGTGTGCCGTCTAGTAATCCGGGATTGCCTTTTCGCGCTTGACCGATTTCTTGGCAACCGGACGGATGTGTTCGGAGTTGAGTGGATACCAGAGGATGCGATCGGGCACCATCCAGCCGTCCGTCAAAAAGACGTTCGAGCGGAACTGGACTGCGACCATCTTGTTATCTACCTGGACGACGATGCCACGGATCCAACCGCGCACGCGGTCCTTGTTCTTCTCGTGGTCGCAATAGACTTCCACGGTATCGCCTACCTGAAAATCGTGAGCGATCCCGGGAGCCTTCATGTACGCAAATTGAGGCACCCGCGGTCCCTTGGATTTGCGGTCCTCGTTGCCATTGCCCAGGGCGCGTGGCGGTGAGATCTTGTTGACCACCCGAGCGTTGTCCGCGGCCCGTGCCCGGATCTGCGCCCCCGGTTTGGTTGCTGCCCTCGCCTCCACAGCCTTCTTCGGATTTTCCTGCACTTTTGTTTTCTTGGTTTTCACTGGCATGAATTCTCTCAATTCTTTCTCGATCTTTTCATAACATGATTTGCTTATGCCATCTTATTGGCAATATATTCCTGGAAGCGCTCCCGCACGCCTTCGAACGGGATGCGCTGGAAAATGGGGTCGAAGAACCCTTCGACGACGATCTTCTCGGCTTCCGCCTGCGGGATGCCCCGCGACTTGAGGTAGAACAGCGGTTCCTGTTCGAGTTTGCCCACCGTCGCGCCGTGGGTACAGCGGACATCGTCCGCGAGGATTTCAAGGCCCGGGATGGAATCGGCGCGGGCGCCCTCGCTGAGGACGAGGTTACGGTTTGCCTGATATCCATCGGTCTTCTGCGCGCCCGGAGCGACGTAGATCATGCCCTGCCAGACGGAGCGACTCTTGCCCTTCAGAGCGCCCTTGAACAGCAGATCGCTGGTGGTGTGCGGCGCCAGATGGTTTTGTTGCGTGTCGTGATCCAGGTGCTGGTTGCCATCCGTGAAGTAGAAACCGGACATGCGACCCTGCGCACCCTCCCCGGCGAGATCGAGCTCGGTGAAGTTCTTGGTAATGCGCGAGCCGATCGCGCCGAAGATCCAGTCGAGGTTCCCGTCGCGTTCGACGCGGGCGCGCTCGTGGGAGAAGTTCCAGACGTGGCGTCCCCACGATTGCAGCTCGACAAATTTCATCGAAGCGTTTTGCATGACCTGGATCTCAACGATGCCCGCATGCATCGAGTTGCTTGCCATATCATCGGGCGAGCCTGACTCGTGCACGTAGGTCACCGAGGCGCCCTCATCCAGCAGGACAAGAATATGCGAGACGTGCGCAACGTTCGCGCCGGGACCCCACAAAACGGAATGCAGTGGCTCTTCGACAATCACGCCTTTGGGGACGTACAGGACAACCCCGCTCCGGGCGAAGGCGCCAGCCAGTGCCGCGAACTTGCCTTCCTCGACATTGACCGTCTTACCGATCATCTTTGCCAGCAGATCGGGATATTTCTGCTCGGCGGTGAGCAAATCTGTAAAGATCACGCCTCTGGCGGAGAGTTTTTCATCCAGGTCGACCTTTACCGCGCCGGGTGTGAGGACGATCTGACCGCCGTGCTGGTCGGCAACGAGTGGCTTCAGCAGGTCTTCACGCACTGGGGGGAGATCGGCTAGGCCATCGACAGCGAGGTGGAATCTGTCAGTGGGCAGGTTGTGAATGTCGGTACGGCGCCAGGCTTCCAGGCTCGTATCGGGCAGAGGTAGACGCTTGAAGGCATTCCAGGCTAACGTCCGGTACGCGTTGACAGCATCGCTGCCAGTGCGGACATCCGCTTCCGTAAACGGGAATTCTTTTGCACCGGCTTCAGGGCGCCGGGTCCTTGAAACGACAACTTTCGGTTTTTCCTGCATGTTATCCGATGCTTCCTTCCATTTGCAGGGCGATCAAACGATTCATTTCGACGGCATATTCCATCGGCAGCTCTTTGACCAGGGGCTCGATGAAACCGGAGACGACCATGGTGGTGGCTTCCTCTTCGCTCAGTCCGCGAGACATGAGGTAGAAGAGCTGCTCCTCACCCACCTTGCTGACCGATGCTTCGTGACCGATTGTGATATCGTCTTCATCGATCTCGATATAGGGGTAGGTGTCGGAACGAGACTTTGGATCAAGCAGAAGCGCATCACAGACTGTGTTCGACTTCACGCCCTTCGCGCCTTTGTAGACTTTCAACAGCCCACGGAAGGAGGCGCGTCCGCCGCCTTTGCTGATGGATTTCGACGTGACCTTGCTGCTGGTGTTGGGCGCAAAGTGGTACATCTTGCCGCCCGCGTCCTGGATCTGACCGGGGCCTGCAAACGCCATGGAAAGCATCTCGCCGCGCGCCCCGGGTTCCATTAAGTAGCAGGATGGGTATTTCATCGTGACCTTCGAGCCGATGTTCGCATCGACCCATTCATGGGAAGCGTTTTCGAAGACTTTGGCGCGCTGAGTCACAAGGTTATAGACATTGGTCGACCAGTTCTGAATAGTCGAGTAGCGCGAGCGAGCGCCCTTCTTTACCACAATTTCGATCACACCGGAGTGGAAAGAGTCCGTTGTATATTGCGGGGCAGTACAACCTTCCACGTAATGGACGGAAGCGCCCTCATCCACGATGATCAGTGTGCGCTCGAACTGGCCAAGATTAGCAGTGTTCAAACGGAAGTAGGCCTGCAAGGGTAAATCTACTTTCACGCCTTTGGGAACATACACGAAGGATCCACCTGACCATACGGCGCTATTCAACGCTGCAAACTTGTTGTCTTCGATCGGGATCACGGTCCCGAAATATTCACGGAACAGGTCCGGGTGCTTCTTCAAGCCATCTTCGATGCTAAGGAATATCACTCCCTGCTTCTCGAGATGTTCCTGGATCGAGTGGTACACCATTTCCGATTCATACTGCGCGCCCAGTCCAGCCAGGAACTTCCGCTCGGCTTCAGGCACGCCCAGCCGATCGAAGGTCCGTTTGATATCATCGGGAACATCATCCCATGATTTTTCGCTTTTCTCAGTAGGCTTGACGTAAAAATAAATCTCGTCGAAGTTGAGATCTTTCAGCGAAGGTCCCCAGTTGGGCATGGGCCGATTCAAGAAATGTTCGAGCGCCTTCAGCCGGAACTCGAGCATCCATTGCGGCTCACCCTTCATACGCGAGATATTCTCTACCACTTCACGGGTCAAACCTTTTTGTGATTTGAACGTGTAGTTGTCATCGCGGTCATGAAAACCGTATTTGTACTCACCGATATCTTCTAAGATTTTTGCATCTTCTGACATAGCAATCTCCAGACTGTTCACCACAAAAGACACGAAGTAACACGAAGGATCCAAGACCCAGGCTCAAAATCCCTTCGTGACCTCGGGGTCCTTTGTGCTAAGAGGCTTTAGGCGGGAGTTTCCTCGTAGCGCTCGCGGATCCACTCGTAGCCCTTTTCTTCCAGATGCAGCGCCAGGTCGGGACCGCCCGATTCGACAATCCGTCCGCCCAGCATGACATGGACGTAGTCGGGCTTGATGTAGTTCAACAGGCGCTGGTAGTGGGTAATAACCAGGGCTCCCATCTCCTTGTTCATCAGAGCGTTGACGCCATCCGCCACGATGCGGAGAGCGTCGATATCGAGACCTGAATCCGTCTCATCGAGAATGGCAATCTCAGGTTTGAGGGTTGCCATCTGCAGGATCTCGGCGCGCTTCTTCTCGCCGCCGGAAAAACCCTCGTTGAGATAGCGGCCGGCGAAATTCTGGTCCATCTTCAGGAGTGCCATCTTTTCCTTGAGAAGCTTGCGAAACTCCGGGATCGGGATGCCCTTATCTTCCGGGTTCTCGGCGCGGCGCCGGGCGTTCAACGCCGTGCGCAAGAAATTTGCCACGGTCACGCCCGGAATGGCAACAGGATATTGAAAGGCAAGAAAAATGCCCAGCCGGGAGCGCTCATCTGGCTCCAGCTCGAGCACATTCTGCCCCTTGAAGCTGACTTCACCTTCCGTAACCGTATAACTCGGGTGCCCCATCAACGTATACGCCAGAGTAGACTTGCCCGTGCCGTTGGGACCCATAATGGCATGGACTTTACCCTGCTCCACCGTCAAATCCACCCCTTTTAGGATTTCTTTGCCTTCGATGCTGACGTGAAGATTCCTGATTTCTAGTTGCGACATTCCATCTCCTGAAAAAACGCCTGTTGGCGGGTTTTACACTGAACGGCGGCATTATAGCAGGGACAGGGCAAAAAGTCAAATATTTATCATATTTTTCTAGTAAATTATTTACATTGGAGAACGGAAGCCCCGATTGGGTGTTTCCAAGGGTAAAATAGCGGCTAATCTTAGGAGGTACCATGAATTCAACGCTCGCAATGTGGCGAAAATCCCTTTCCCAGCTCATTATGATGAAAGAAAAGCAGGAATGGCAGTCGCTGGACGTTCTTTCCAAGTGGTTTATTGCTACACGCTCCGCGGTCGGCACGGTTACCCTGTACTCGGGCTTAATTGGTGGTCTCCTGGCGTGGCAGTATCTGTATGCGAACGGCAAGCCGTTTAGCTTCCTGACCTGGCTGATTCTGACCCTGGGGCTGTTCATTGCTCACGGAACGAATAATCTCATCAACGATTACACGGACTATACCCGGGGCATCGACAAAGACAACTACTTCCGTACCCAGTACGGAGTGCACCCGCTGGCACAGGGATTCTGGGACAAGCGCACTCATCTCCTCTGGTTCGGCGTCAGTGGACTGCTCGCCACGCTGGCGGGGATTTATGCGCTGTACTATACAGACTTTTCCCCGGTCGTTGCCTGGCTGTTCGGCGTGGGCGCCGTCATCCTGTTGTTCTACACTTACCCGCTGAAGTACGTCGGCATCGGAGAGCTGTCCATCTTCATCATCTGGGGGCCGCTGATGATCGGGGGCGTCTTCTTCGTGTTGACCGGCGTCTGGAGCTGGGCGGTGATTCTCGCCAGCCTGCCAGTGGGACTGAACGTCGTCACGATCAACCTGGGGAAACATACCGACAAGCTCCGCGAGGACAAGGGCAAGGGAGTACGGACATTGCCCGTCCTGGTTGGCGAGCAGGCTGCGCGCTCCATTACGATGGCGGCGATCGTCCTCTCCTACATCATCACCTTCTACTTGATCTTCGTGACCCATTTCTTTACACCCGTGATACTGCTGGTGCTGGCGGCGGTGAAGCCCGCCCAAGTAGCTTTGAAACGGCTTTCCAACCCGCGCCCTACGGAGCCGCCTCCGGGCTACCCGATCTGGCCGCGCTGGTTCTCTACGGTCTGCTTCGTGCACAACCGTGTCTTCAGCAATTACTTTGTACTGGCGCTGATCGTTGACACTGTGCTAAGGACCGTGCTCCCCAACTTCTGGCGCTAGACTCGCTTTGTCAACCGGCTCCTCGTCATGCCGATGACGAGGAGCCGGTTGGAATTTCCGGGAGAGATACACAGACGACAAAACAGACTGAAGGCGGCGTATTTTTTATGATAATTATCTAATATATTGACAAGCCAAAAGGGGACTGTTATACTCTTTTTCATGAAAAGCACGAAGGACAAAATTCTCCAAACCCTGCTCCGCAAGCCAAAGATCACGATCAACGAGCTCGCCGA
Organism: Anaerolineales bacterium; assembly: GCA_036833655.1. GTDB lineage: Bacteria > Chloroflexota > Anaerolineae > Anaerolineales > Villigracilaceae > Defluviilinea. The sequence continues at coordinate 13,446 of DAITPI010000061.1, forward strand.
TGCGGTGGGTATCAACCCTATCTCGGTCCGCCACCATTTGACGAACCTGCAGATGGAAGGTCTCATTGCGGCAGATGAGGAGCGCCACGGCGTTGGGCGACCACGCCTGGTCTACTCACTCACCGAGGATGGGATGGAGAAATTCCCGACGAAATATTTGCGGCTCACCACGCGTCTATTGGCCCAAATGAAAGAGTCCATGCCGGGACCGCTGGTGACTAAGCTCTTCAACCAGGTCGCGGAAGACCTGGCAAGCGAGTATGAAAACCAGATCCAGGGCTTGAGCATGGAAGAGCGTTTGGAGTTTGTCAAGGAGCTACTGGCGCAGGAAGGCTTCACCGTCGAATGGGAAAAGAAGGGCGGCGAGTATCAGATCCACGAGATCTCCTGCCCGTACTACCAGATCGGTGTTGCGCATCCCGAGGTCTGTACTGTGGACCAGACCCTGATCTCAAAGATGCTTGCCCTGCCTGCCAGCAAGGTTCAGTGCATTCTCGACGGCGGCGCGTTTTGCACATATGTGGTCCAGCCCGCCGCGGTGAAAAACTAACATTGACTTTAGGTCATCTTGAGGAAAAATGACAGAAGAGAGTGTAAACGAAATCAAGTGGACGATTCACGACACGCATCCGGAGCGCGTTCAGACTTTGCGGGAAAGACTGAAGGAAGTCGTCGACCCGGAAATCGGTATGGACATCATCCAGCTCGGCCTGATCCGCGATGTGCAGATCGAGAACGACATTGCCCGGATGAAGATGATCCTCACCACGCCGTTTTGTCCTTACGGTCCGGCCATGATCGAGATGACGAAGGCGAAAGCTGTGGAGGGACTCAACATGCCCGTGACCATCGAAATGGGCATGGAGATGTGGGACTTCTCCATGATGGAAGATCCCTCCGC